>CAISJI010000039.1 GCA_903885565.1 uncultured Planctomycetaceae bacterium | reverse complement strand
CCACCGGCATCCTGGGCCGGACCGCGTTTCGATCCAAACAGGTCAAAGGGCGGTTTTTCAGCGCCCGTTCTTGTGCCAAGCACGGATCTGAGCCGCCAGAAGACCACCAGGGCCACGGCAAGGAGAAGGATGTTCAGCGGATCAAAACTCATTCCATCAACCAGGTCGTGGCGTCCAAGGGTTTGTGTCTTGCGGTCGGGTGACGCCGCAGGCAGGCAACACTATATAGAGGTCCAACCTTCCGGGTCCAAGGCCAAAGGACGAACCTAATCTCGATGACGCGTTTCCTTCCGCTCCTGTTTCTTGCAGCCGTCGCTGCCGAAATCGCTTCCATCATCTGGGTGGGCAGCCTGATCGGGGTGCTTCCCACCCTGCTTCTGATGCTGCTCGGGGGAGCCATCGGGGTCAGGCTGATCAAGACCGCGGGGATGAGCCTCGCACAGGCGGTACGCTCGCCTGTGCAGACGGCCACGCCACTGAAGGGTGTCGGCGGCCCCGCAGCGGCACGGGCCATGTCGGGACTGCTGTTCCTTCTCCCCGGTTTTTTCAGCGATGTTCTGGGATTTCTGTTGTTCCTGCCTCTGGTGAGGCGTTGGCTGGGCTCACGGTTCCGGGTCGATACCTACAGCACAATGCGCCCTGCTGATGATGGCCGCTTCGGCCCCGTGATCGAGGCCGAGGCGGTGGAAATACGCGGCGAGGTGGAGGAGCGGGATCGCGAGGGGCGCTGATACGCCGCCCTCTCTCCCGGCTTGCAGCCCCGGATTGCCCATGTTAGCGAGGGCCCATTCAAGAAAGAGGCCCATGATGTCCAATGACCCGAAGTCCGACGCAGCTCCGGAAACCCTTGAAAGCGGAGGCGCGGCCACCGGCAATACGGGCCAGGCGCCACAGGAGCAGCCTTCGCTGCGCATCCTCGGACAGTACCTCAAGGACCTGAGCTTCGAAAATCCGAACGCTCCGCAGTCGCTTGGCCAGGATACGCAGCCCGAGATCAGCATCTCGGTGAACGTCAATGCCCGGCCTTTGGCGACAACGGATTTCGAGGTCGAGCTTCACCTCGACGCCAAGGCGACGGCTCAGGACAAGGTCGCCTTCGCGGCGGAGCTCGTCTATGCGGGAACCTTCCGGCTCGAAAACTTTCCCCCGCAGATGCTGCACCCGGCGGTTCTTATCGAGTGCCCGCGGCTGCTGTTCCCCTTCGCCCGCCAGATTCTCGCCGAAGCCACGCGCAATGGCGGCTTCCCGCCCCTGATGCTGGATCCCATCGACTTCGCCGCCATGTACCAGCGCCGCATGCAGCAGCAGACGGTGGGTCAGGCCTGAGTCAGTCTGCCTGATTCCACAGAGAGTGCTCGCCGAGGCCTGCCACAAAGGCCGTATGCGCGGCGCGCTCTTCTTCCGTCAGGCGTTGCGGCAATGGAGCTGGCCTCTGAAAGGCAATCTGGGCTGCAACCACGGTTGCAGCCTTCTTTGTGACGGATGCCTCGAGGATGAGGGCGGTCTGCCGGCCACCGATCAGCTCGAGATAGACTTCGGCCAGGAGCTCCGAGTCGAGAAGCGCCCCGTGCTTAGTGCGCCTGCTGTTGTCGATT
>CAISJI010000038.1 GCA_903885565.1 uncultured Planctomycetaceae bacterium | reverse complement strand
GGCTCCGATCCCCCCGATCCGTCGCTCGCCCGAGACGCCCGCGGGGCACCGGGCCAACGTGCTACGATTCGCGCCGATGGAAACCACGAAGCTCCGCGTACGGCTCGTGCCGCAGCCAGAATTCCAGGTTGGGCTGTCGGAAGTCGAGGCTTGGGGCGAGGCCACGCTGCCGCTTGCGGACGCACCGCAGCCAGCCGGATACCTCGCCTACAACGCCGGTGGCAAGGACGCGCCTCCGTTTCCGAAGGTTACGGCCTCGCACACCTCGCGATTCGACAAGGTCGAGTCCGCGATTGACGGTGTGGTTTCGTTCCTGCCCAACCCGCCGAACCGCTGGACGAGTTACGAATCGCCGAACGCGACGGACTGGCTGGAAATCGACCTTGGGACTCCGAAGCGTGTAGGCCGCGTCGAACTCGCGATCTACGATGACGGCGGTGGCGTCCAACCGCCCGAAGCATTCCTCATCGAGCTGTGGAACGGCACGGCCTGGAAGAATCCACATGCCGAGCGCCGTTCACCGAACAGGCCGGTCGGCGGGATAGTGAACTCCGTCTCGTTCACCCCGGTCGATGCGGCGAAGATCCGCATCACATTCACACACCGCGGCAAGGCCCGAAGCGGCGTCTCGGAGGTCTTCGTCTGGGGTGAGTGAGGTGCGTGCCAGCGGATCACACATCGACCACCAATACGACATCGCGGACGACAGTCTGAAGGCGTTCGACTGGTTGGGCGATCTGATCCCACCGGAGGCTATCTTCACGAAAACGTACGCGGAGGGCGGTGCGTTCTATCGCTATGTGCTCGGCGGCCTTCCCAACGACGACTCTTGGTTCAGGTTCCCAGCAGCGTTTTTGGGGAACGCTCAGTTCTTACAGAGTTTTTTTGCTGCCGGATATTGCGAAGGTCGCCAAGGGAATTCGTTTTTGCTCTCCGTGGCTATTCGGGCTGGAAAGCGGGCGTTGTGGCTACGAGCAATAATGGGCAACCGCTTCGGCGGCGGCGACATGGATGAAGCCCGCACGATCTTCGCGGACGCCATGAGAAGGTGGCAGGCTGGCGATGAAATTGTGGTCGCCGGTGTGCACGCGGAACGCCTTCCCGAGCCCTTGCCGAGCCCACTGTTTGCCGACCGAGTCATTGATGATACGCCGGAAACGTGGCCATTCACGGCTCCGTGAAGTTCGACAACTACAACGGCCACTGGGGCAAGCAGGAGGAGCTCAACAAGTTCCTGCAGGCATATACGGTTGAGAAAGCCCGCCTCGAAGCCTGCAAGAAGGGGCACAGGGTCTCAGAAGCCAAGCTTGAAGACGGCTCGATCAAAGTCACCGTACATGTCGGAGGTGCTGCATGAGTGAGAAGAAGATCGAGATCACCGTGTCGCCCGAAGGAGCCACGAGCATCAAGACCTCGGGCTTCTCTGGCAGTTCGCGCAAAGCCGCCACCCGGGACTTGGAGCGGGCCCTCGGTGTAGCCGGCCGTGAAACCCTGCAGCCGGAGTATTTCCAGCAGCAGGCGGGCCAGAGCCAGATCCGGCAGGGAAGCTAGTCGTTCGAACTTGCCGCGGCGGGTTCGGCGGCCAGTTCTTTATTTCGCGCTTTCAGCGGCTGTCTCAGTGGTGTGAGTTCTGAGTATCAACGGTCCCCGCCAGCGTCGGCTTGCCCAACATGACAGATGGCACCTCGTGTCCCAGTATTGCCAGCAACGAGGGTGCTATGTCGAGAAGATCGATCGGCCCCTGCACATTCGCCAGTCGCGGCCCCATCCCTAACAGTGAACCCTCGTAGGTATGGTAACTGTCGCGAAAATACTGTGGCGCCGGCTGCTTCATGAGAGCCCGCGGGTGACTCACACTATCCCGAAATTGGTCTCGCGGGGTCCATTCGGCAATCACATCTGGCAGCATTGAGTGAGGGCCGCACCCGTAGTGCCGCGCCGGAAGCACGATCCTCGCGATTGCAGGGGTGCCAGTATCGACATCGCGTAGGCTCCGCAGATCGGCAACGATTTCGTTAAGCAGCGACTCGTAATCCTCTCCCGGCGATACGCATCCCTCGGGCTCCCGGCCTCGGAGGTTTACCCGTATGGTGGTCGAATAGAGCGTCGAAGTCGAATAGGCCCGAGTGCGCGACCAGTCGGTAGTCGCCGCCACTCGGTTGGCCATGAGATTCTCCTGCAGCCGGCTCGGCAGCCACCAGCCGACCTCCGCTCGCCATGACGACGGAACCATATCGAGCAGCCGCATTCGCGCCGGTGGTGAATCTACAGCGACATGGTATCCGAGCGTTCGGCAGAAAGCCTCGCTCAGTCCGGTTGTCGGATACAGGTCAACCATGCCGTAGAGACCGGCGACGACGATGTCGGTGTCATCTGGCAGAGCAGCAGCGATTGCCGCTATGGCCCGATCGGTCTCGCAATAGATTTGATCGATGGCATCGACAAGATCGTCCGGACCGCCGTGTCGATAGCGCCAGAAACGATGCGCGGCGGTGTGTAATTGCTGGAAGCCGACGATGACGAGTTCAGGTCGCACCTCCTTCGCAAGTTGGCCGCAGACGTCTGCCTTCCGGCGGATTTCCTCCCGGAACCGAGCAAGCACTTGGCGGTCCTGAGTCACAGTACTGTCGCGCCGATACTCAGCGCCACCATCGGCGGCGCACAGCGGGCCACGAAACCTCGCTGCCAGCGTTGGCGGCTCGACTGTGCGGCCGCGACGGATGGAGGCCGCCCGTGCCGTGAGCCAGTCAGCCACCTGAATGCCACCGAGCCCGCGGAGTGGGAGGGTCTCGGGTGCGTCAACCACGAGGAGGCGAGATTGCGGCCCGAGCCGCCACCAGAAAGGCTGTACTTCCGGCGATGCCTCCGTGTCGCCGGGCATGAATCCATAGCTACCCGGCCGGGTCTGCCGGTAATCGTATTGGCCGTGAACGACCCGCGACACCCCGGAGAAGAGCGTCCACGCGGTGCCATGCTCTGAAAAGAGATCCCTGCCGACGAGATCCCGGATGCCCCCGTGAAGGGCGAGCTTGGCGAGAAACCCCGCCGCTCCGCGAGCCCACAGCCGCTCAAGCCGATCCCGCTCCAGCACATCGAGCACAAAGACCGCAAGGCACCGATCCTTCATAGTTGCCCCCCCTGGCGAAACCGGCTGGGTCCACGCGTCGCCAGCCGCTCATACACCGCTTCGATGCGGTTGCTGTAGTCATCAAAACCGAATCGTCGCACGGCCGACTGTCGCGCCGACTCCCCGAGTGCGGTGGCACGGAACGGCTCAAGAAGGCTCCTGATCGCGCCTACCAAGGCGGCTTGATCTCCTGCTGACACGACCAGGCCGCCCTCGCCGTCTCGTACCGTCTCCGCGAGGGCACCGGCGTCGGTCGCTACGACCGGCACTCCCCGTATCATCGACTCAGCCGCCATAAGACAGAACGATTCTGGCGCCAGCGATGGCACCACTGTGATCCACGCGGTACGGAAGATCGCGTCCAAGGCCGGGCCTTCAACGAAGCCCATAAACGTGACAGCCGCCGCAATCCCGAGATCACTGGCCAGTCGTACGAGACGCGATGCCTCCGGCCCGTGGCCGATGATCACCAGCCGCGCCTTGGGCAGGGACCGAACAACGATCGCAAATGCCTCAACAAGTTCCGCGAAGCCTTTCGTCGGCACGAGCCGCCCCCCAGCCACAACTACCGGTTGGCCTCCTGGAAAAGGCCGGGGGTCCGCTGCCGCCACTGCGTTGCCGATCACCTGCACGGGCCCCAAGCCAGCGGTGAGAGCCATCGAACGCATGGTCTCACTCTCCACAAGTACCTCCTCAAAGGCGTTCCACCAGTGTTCGAGGAGCCGCATTTGCCCCATCAGCGGCAACCAGTCATGGACCGGCAGGCACCCATGAACGAGGCATGCTCGGCCCCACGGCTCTCCACAAGCCGATCCGTCTGGGAGTTGCTTTGTGCCGATCGGGCAGGCGAATCGGGACCACATGACGTGGTAGATGCTCGGCACCGTTCGCAGCAGAGGCAGAATGAGCGGCGACAGTTGGGTGAGGAACAAGCCGACGTGTACCACATCGGGGCGGAATTGTCTAATAACGTGGCCTAATCTCAACCGCGCCCAAGGGTTCGCCGACTGGAGTAGCGTACGCAACGACCCGGCGGTGCCTCGGCACTCGAAGTCGGCGAACGACGCAGCCCCGGCCGGCCTCACGCTCGATGTGAACAATGCAGCTCTGTGGCCCCGTCGCCGCATCTCATCGCGGAGGCCAATGATGGTCCGTTCAGCTCCGCCGTACATCGCACCATAGTCGTTGACAAAGAGAATCCGCATGCGGGCAAGTATGTGCCTGTAAACGTCAATCCCGCAAGGTGCAGACGGTCCCCGCTGGAACCGGCAGCGCCTCGAAGCGAAGTCCTGTTCGATCTGAAAGCTAGCGTCCCGCCGTTGAGTTGGCCGAAAGGGCTTCTCTGGCAGTTCGCGCAAAGCCGCCACCCGGGACTTGGAGCGGGCCCTCGGTGTAGCCGGCCGTGAAACCCTGCAGCCGGAGTATCTCCAGCAGGGGAATACGGGCGAGCAGGTGAGTCAGGGCACGTAGGCCGGAAACCTGGTCGCCCACTGAAAATCCCGCGGTTGGACGGTGGCGCTGAATTCTGTGCCACCGTCCAGCCTGCCCTCCAACCCAAACAGGATTTAGATATCTATGTCGGCTCCAGACCCCACCCCTGTTTCTGCACCTCATTCCCCTCCCCCTCCAGACCCCACCGCCGAGAAGACCTCCGCCAACCTCGACAGCCAGCTTCGGGAGATCATGGCCAGCTACTTCGGCGAGACTGAGAGGAAATTCCAAGCCACCACAACGAAACTCCAGGCTGAGATCATTCCGGCTCTCGTGGCATCCGGTGTGGCCAATGTCCAAGCCGCCTACTCGGGCTATGGCGACTCCGGGGCCATCGACGGGCTTCAGTATCGCGACAAGTCTGGGCTGCGCGTTGAGAGAGACAAGATCCCGGCCCCTCTGAAAGAACAACTGGAAAACGTCCTGTATGAGTTCCTGCCGGCCGGATTCGAGATCAACGAGGGCTCGCAGGGAACGCTCACGCTCGATATCTCCGCCAGCCGGATCACGCTCACGCATCAGGAGAACGACACCGGCAGCCACGGCAGCACCCGGGAGTTCGACCTCTGATGGCGCACCCCTACCACCACGCCGAAAGCTCAGCCAAGAAATACGGCGGTGAGCCCCATGAGTACCTGAAGCTGCACCAGTGGCTCGACGGCTCCAAATCCCACATGGCTGACTTCCGGCACCGGGCCCTCAGGCATCACAGCGAGGGCATCTTCATGCTGGAGGAGATCTTTGGCTGCACGCTCACGCTCTCAACTGGCAGGGTTCTTCCCGTCAGGTTCATCGGCGAGCAGCACGTACTGGAAGACCTCGGCCGGATTCCCACTGTCCAAGACTGGCTGGGGAAGATTCAGCCGGAGAGTTGGATGGTGGGGCGGGGTCAGCAGATCAGCGAGTAGGGCAAAACACCACTACGACAACTACCAGCGGGCCCTCTTTCTGGCGCTCCGGTTCAAGGGCGGGCGTCATTCGTGGTGGGGATGAGGCAGGGAAAGAGCGGCAAGACCACCTCGATCCGGGTTCCCTTTCCTGGCGAACTTGCTATCGAGGCTTTTCTTTGAAAAAGCCGGCAGCGTTGCCGTATCGATTCCATCCCAAACCGATCCTCCGGCACGGCAGAAGTATCAAAGCCCTCTCCATCGTCTGTCACGATGATCGTCATTTCGTTTTCGCCATGCAATTCAAGCAATACGCTGGCGTGCTCCGCCTTCGAGTGCTTCACGATATTCGAAAGCGACTCCTGCACGATCCGGAATACCGCGACCTCCGCGTCTGGGGTGAATCGGGGAAGCGACTCAGGGTGTGAGTACTCGACCGTGGGAACATGAGCTCTCGCATCGAGAACCAGCGATTGGACTGCCTCGACAATCCCGAGTTCATCGAGCATCGGCGGCCGCAAACCTTGAATCAGCCGCCGTGACTCAGCTGCGGCCTTCCGGAGGAGCGAGATGCTTTCCCGCAGGTCATCAAGGGAAACACTGTCATTCTCGGAGGCACGGTGTTCCTGTGCTTCCAGAAGCATGATCGCCCCCACGAGATACTGCGACAGTCCATCGTGAATCTCGCACGAGACAAGTTCACGCTCTTTTTCATGCGTTGTGATCAGGTGACGCAAGGCTCGGCGGTCTTCCCGGAGCGAGGCTTCGGTCTCCCTGATGTGTTGCACATTTTCACATGTGATGACGCCGGCCACGACCTTGCCATCCGACTCTATGGGGGCCAGCCTCGCTACGTAGTAAGTGGGATTGCCGGCCGGATCCCAACTTGCAACCTCGTACTCGGCGACCCCCTTCCCGGAGAAGACCAGCGAGAATGCCTGCACCACCCGTTCCTTGTATTCCGGCTGGACAAAATCAAGGGCGTTGGCCCCAAGGACATCCTCGACGGAGTGGCCATCCTCCACTTGGTTAATGAAGAGGATTTTGTAGTCGCAGTCGACCACGAGCACGGATGAGGCGATGCTCCCCGCCAGGGCATCCCACATCTTTCTGTAGTCGGGCAGATGCCCCACAGAATTCCAAGGTGGAAATGTTCGGCCCATAAATTGTGAGAACGGCTAGGGGAGGCTTGGACCGGTGAAACGGGAATCTAGATATTAGCTCCCCCGTCAGAGTTCCGTGGAAATCGCTCTAGAGACCTCACGAATCTGCCGCTGCCCCTGAATACTACGGGCTGAAGCGACTGTGGCTGTGGCCGATCCTGAGGAAGCCGCCCCATGGAATTCTGTTGGGGAAGTATCGTCCGGCTCGCCATAGGTCTCCTGCATTCCAGAAACAACCGCCAAATACTCGCGAAAGTGTGCATCCATGCTGGGGGCCCTCCTTGTAGACGGTTAACCGCAGAAAAACGCTCCGAATAACCAGCCCCCAGCCCCCAGCCCCCAGCCATCACGCCAACCTCGACGCTTTTGCCCTGCCTTCTGGCCGCCGGTGCCCACAGTCCAGCGATCTCTTTCTGGGCCGCCACTCACCCGCCACCCCTTTCACTCCCGTTCCCACCCCAAGGAAACTATGTCAACAATTCAAAACAATCCACCGAACACACATCGGCCTCACGTCCGGACCACATCCCAGACAGCCCCCACCACCACTCCCCTCTCCCTCACCACCCACCTCCGCGAACTCGTCCAAGCCTGCTTCACCGCCATCTGGATCCAAACACAGGAGCCCGCCGAAGCCACTCGGGAGCTGACGAGCCTGTGCCGTACCGAAGGCTGGAGGCTCGGCACATGGGACTGCGACCGGGGCATGACTTTCCCGCTTGAGCCGATCCAGATGCCCGGCGTGACAGACACCCAAGACCCGCTGGCGATCATCAGGGCTCTGCCGCATGTCGCAAACGGCTCTGGGACAACCCTCGTGGTGTTTGAAAACCTGCACAGATTCATGGGCTCGCCAGAGATCATCCAGGCACTCGCGGGGCAGATTCATGCTGGGAAAAACACCCGGTGCGTCGTGATTGTGCTCGCTCCCGCCGTCCAGATCCCGGCTGAACTCGACAAGCTCTTCGTGTGCGTCGACCATGAACTGCCAGACCACGCACAACTGGAAGAGATCGCCCGCGGAGTAGCCACGCAGGACGGCGAACTTCCTGATGGCGACGAACTTCCCCGGGTGATCGACGCCGCCAAGGGCCTGACCCGTAGCGAAGCCGAGAACGCCTATAGCTTGTCGCTGGTCAGGCACGGCACGCTCAAGGCCGAAACTCTGTGGGAGATCAAGGCCGGCCAGCTCAAGAAGTCTGGCTTGGTCTCCCTTCACCGCGGTACCGAGAACTTCCAGCAACTCGGCGGCCTCGACAACCTGAAGGCGTTTTGTTTACGGGCCATGAGGCGGCAGAGCGAAGGCATTGTCAGTAATCGGCCCCGCGGTGTTCTCCTGCTCTCTCCTCCCGGCTGCGGCAAGAGTCAATTCGCAAAGGCGCTGGGGAACGAAACTGGCCGGCCAACTGTGGTGCTGGATATTGGAAACTTATTGGGCAGCCTTGTGGGCCAGTCGGAGAGCAACGTCCGGGCGGCACTCAAGCTGGCTGACGCTATGGCTCCCGGCGTGCTGTTCTGTGACGAGATTGAAAAGGGGCTGGCCGGGGCTTCTTCATCGGGCCAGACAGATTCAGGTGTGACGGCCCGGGTGTTCGGCTCTCTGCTCACGTGGCTGAACGACCACGAGAGCGACGTCTTCTTCGTCGGCACCTGCAACGACGCCTCGAAGTTGCCGCCGGAGTTCGCGAGGGCTGAGAGATTTGACGGCGTGTTCTTCGTCGATCTTCCCGGGCGTGACCAGAAAGACGGCATCTGGTCGATTTACATCCAGCACTATGGTCTGGACGCGAAGCAGGCCCGGCCAGACGACACCAACTGGACCGGGGCCGAGATCAAGTCGTGCTGTCGGCTGGCTTCGCTGCTCGATGTCCCACTTATTCAGGCCGCCCAGAACGTCGTACCCGTGGCTGTGACTGCGGGCGACAAGATCGAGAGTCTGCGGCAGTGGGCCTCGGGTAGATGCCTGTCGGCGGATCGGGCTGGTGTGTATTCGCGTTCGGAAGGGGTGAGTGGTGGTCGGGGGCGGAGAGTTGTGCGGGAGCCGGGGGTGACTTGAGCGGCTTGTCGGGCGGGCGTGAGCGCCCACCACAGCCATGGGTTCCGCGGAGCGGATGAAGGCGGCCAAGGGCTGGTCAGCCCCTCTTCGCTACCCGCCGCCGGGCCCGCTTGACGGCCTTGGCGTCGGCTCTGGCCTGCCGCTCCTCGGTCCGGTAGATCCGAATCGCCTCGGGGTGCGTCTGCTTCCAGACGTCGGGCCGCAGGACGTCGTAGTTCGTCTCGCCGGCGAGCAGCCGATCGAGGACGTCCTGCACGTAGACGAAGATGTCGAGGTCGTTGCGATGCGCACTGCTCACAAGCGACATGAGATCGGCAGCGCGGTAGCCCGCCGCGACACTGCCGATGAACATCCAGTTTTTTCGTCCCAAGGCGACCTGCTTCATGAGCTGCTCAGTCTCGTTGTTGTCGATCGGCATCAGGCCGTCATCGAGGTAGACGAGCAGGTGGTCGAACTGATTTCGTAGGTAGGTCAGCGCCTGACCGAAGAGCTCTTTTGGCATCACGTTCATCAGCGGTTCGCTGGCAAGATACTCCCGCATCTGCTCCCAGATCAGACGCGACTCTGCACGTCGTAAGGCCAGACGGTCATCTGGCGCGAAGGCCTTGGCGCGGTCTTCGATGTCGTAGAGCTGCCGGAACATCGATAGCAGCATGCTGGCATGCACGGGACTGTTGCCCCGAGACTCAAAGACCTTCCGCCGCGCATGCGCCACGCAGGCGGCGCGGATGATCCTGCCGTCGCTCTTCGTCTCCACGCTGTCATAGCCGGTGTAACAGTCGGCCATGAGGCTGCCGCTGAAGCCATCCAGAAAGATCTCCGGACCGTCCCGGTGGCGGCTGACGGTGAAGTCGAACACGTTGATTGGCGCCGTGATGCTCCGATAGACCCACATCCGCGCGGTGATGCTGCCCCGCGATTCTGCCTGCGCAGCCGCGATCACCTCGCGGGCGCGAACATTCTTTGGGTTGTCGTCATCACCGGGCAGTGGAGAGTCTTTCACAACGAGCGTCACCGTCGTGTCGTCGGTGCCGATGATCGGGCCTGCCCGCACCACCTCCCGGAGGTGCGCTACGAGAGGACGAATGAGATGGGCAGCCGCCTCCAGCACATTTAAGAGCGTGCTTCTGGCAGGCGTCCAGCCGTGAGACGCGAAGAGGTCCTGCTGCCGGTAGACCGGCAGGTGGTACGCGTATTTCGCGACCATGATCTCGGCCGCCACGCTCGTGCCATACCTGTTGCCCTCGACCAGGCCCGACGGCCGAGGCGCCTCGACCACGCCACACTCGGGAGACTTCGGACAGGCAAGCTTGGGGATCCCAGTGCGTCGCACGATCAGCTTTGGTGGGACCACTTCCAAGGTCTCCTGCCAGTCGTAGCCGATCACCTGCCGCTCGCCATGCTCGGCACAGGTCTTCTGATCTTCAGTCACGTCGAGCTTCACCTCGTACCGTGGCAGGTGGGCCGGGAGTTGTTCGCTTCGCGGCTTTGCCTTGGCCTGCTTGCGACGCTCGTAGCCGTCGATCGTTTCGAGGGCTGCATCGGCGATCCCCTCGGCCGCATCGACGATGTCGGGCGTGTCGCCGAAGTCGATAATGAACTGCTTCGAGTCGGGCAGATAGCGCTCGATCTTCTTGCGGAAGGCCAACTGGAGCGCGGCATCCCGCTCCGCCTGAAGCTTTGAGATTTCCGCCTTCTGCTCCTCAAGCCGCTGAGCTTGCTGCTCGATCAGGGAGTCTTTGCCAGCGAGTTCGCGATCTTTGCCCGCGATAACGCGAGCATGCTCCGAGAGCATCGCGTGGCACGCGGCTAGATCGTTCGGAAGTGCTGTTTTATCAGCCATATCTGCAACATAATGAGACCTCAGGAAAAGCGCAAGCGCCATTTTGGCAGATGCACGATTTTTTTAGATGAGGGCTCGGCGATATCGCTTGCGGCGTCGTGCTGTCTCCAGTCGCACGCCGCCCAAGATCATGGCCAACTGCGTCGAGTCGATCCGTACGCGCTCTTCGCCGCTTCTGGATGGCACCATTTCAAAGGTTCCCTGTTCCAGCCTCTTGTACCAGAGCACGAATCCGTCGCCGTCCCACCACAGCGCCTTGATCCGGTCTCGTCGCTTGTTCACGAACAGAAAGAGGCTGCCATCTGCGGGGTCGCCGCCGAAGTTGCCGCGGATGATTCCCGACAGGCCATCGAAGCTCTTGCGCATGTCAGTCGCGCCAGAGTGCAGAAAGATCGTGGGCGGCGGGGCGATGCTCAGCATGGCTCCGGCTCCGCAGACATGGCCGTAATCGCAACCCGAACCAGATCGGGCCGGTCGCCAGGGATCTCCATGACGCCGCCCGCTGTGAACCGAATCACGACGGCCCGCTGGCTCACCAGATCGACCGGCTGGAAGACTGGTACTCCGGGCGAGGCATTCCGTTCAAGCTGCTGCGGGCCGAGCCGCCGCCGCCAGTACTGGAACGTAGAGATCGATACGCCCTCGCGATCGCAGAACTCTGCCACAGTCGTGCCCGATGCTGTGAATCGCTGCAGCCGTCGCTCCCATGCCGCCGCCTTCCGGGGGTCTGCCGGTCGAGCCATGAATAGCCTCCTTGAAAACGGGTTGAAAAGTCTCAACCCGCGAGGCTATCAGGGCGGTCAAGGGTGGTTGTGGTGGGCGCTTACGGGCGGGCACCAAATGACAACGGGCCGGGCACCTTGCGAGATGCCCAGCCCGGTTGTGCACATGACTGTGAATTCCTGACCGTGTTAAACGTCAGCGATCAGACCGCCTTCAGTCGACGACGCTCAAGCAACCCCAGCGACCCCAAGACGAGGGCCAGAACGCTTCCGAGGCTATTCGGGTCGATCTCGGGGACGGATGAGGGCGAGCCATCAGATACGGTGAAGGTGCCACCCTGACTTGTGTAAGCAGTCACATTGAATAGCCCAACATCCGTGGCGAAATTACCGGGGAAATGTTGAACGCCGGAACCAAAGAAAGGCGACTGTAGATCAGTGTAGAGTCCAAGACCTCTCACAGTTAAAAAACCGCTCTCTCCTGTGAAGTAATTGAAACCATTAAGCCCATTCCCAGGTATGGAATTGTTGGCATCCACACTGAAAACGCCCACTGGGTAAGAAACACTATCAATCACGACCGGCACGATGGTTGCCTGTAGCGTGGAACTCCCCGTCGTAATGGTCAACAAGGGCGTCATAGCGAGGAAATAGAAGGGAAATCCACTTTGTGTTCCGGAAACCACGTTCGTCGGATCAGCCGTCCCAGTGACTGACCACGTTGCGTTGGTGAACGGAATGTCATTGAGGGTGCCCGTGATGATCCCGCCCGTGGCGGTGTACGTCAGGCCGGCATCGGCGGCCACTGGGGTTAAGAGAATGCAGGCCGCAATCACCCATGATCGAACAAATCTTTTCATGACTGACGAGACTCCTTGCTAAAAGGGGGGGAAGTGGCGGGCCGGAAACTCCTTGCGAGATGCCCAGTCCGGTTGTGAACATGACTGTGAATTCCTGACCGTGTGAAGCGTCAGCGATCAGACCGCGTTCAGTCGACGACGCTCAAGCAGGCCGAGAGCACCGGTGACGAGGGCGAGGACCGAGCCCATGCCAGCGGGATCGATTTCGGGGACGGGGGAGCCAATCAGCCGCACCTCGGCTAGACCAGCAGAGTATTCATCGCCAGCCCAGTTGCTGGTAATCATCAGCCGCACATACTGTCCCTGGGTGGGTGTGAGGGCGTAGTTCTCACCACGATAGGGAGTGGTGCCGAACGTCGAAGGATCCGGACCTCGAGCGAACACCAAATCGGCGCCGCTGCTCCAGTTGATGTTGTCGGTGGACGTGGCAACATTAACATTCTTGGAGCCCGCACTCCCATCGCGAAACCCCTCTGCGAATTGATTCCACACATGGATGCCCGTTAGGTTGTAAACGCCATCCAAGGTCAAGTAGACATAAGCCTTTCCATCGGGGGACGGACCACCGAGGATCGACAGGTCACGCCGCACCTCAAAATTACCCCAACGATCACTTTCCGTCCCGGCGCTGTGATCTGGCCAGGTACCGGCCCACGGGTCGGCGGGCATGGAGCCAATCAAACTAACAGATTTGCTGTAGGGACCGTAGGGGCCACCGGGACTGTTGTCGGTGAAGCTGGTGTCGTATCCGTCGATAACATGTTTGGCGAACCAACCGAATTGGTGCCAGGTGCCATCGTTGACATAGTTGGGGCTCGTCGCATCGGTGGGCGTGATGACGATGCCACCGAAAGCGACCGGTACCGTCACCATCGCCAACCCGAACGCCAGAACACACACAACTGCCAAACAAACCAATTTCTTCGGAAACATGACTACAGCTCCTCTCGTGACCGACGCTGGCGAGCTTCTCGCAAGCCGGACACTCCGGCTGAACGATGCGAGCTTAAACCGGGATTTCCCAGATGACCATCTCCCGAAACGCTTCGGGCCTGTTGGTCGCCCTAAAACTGTCTCAAAAAACTGCGTGCTTAACGAGCTGCGAACCATGAGCCTATTCCTTACGTTGGGATGCAGGGATCGAAGCGTGTTTGGACTGGGTGATTCGACGTATTTTTGAACTTAGAGAACTTCCCCCCGATTGCAAACGACCGAAGATCTAAAATTGACGAATCGACATATTGGGGGGACGAAACGACATACTTTGGGGACGAACCCTGCCACCGTGGGGAAACCGGATAGCCTTTCGCAGCCCAGCTGGAACCAGGAGGCAGGCTCACCAGCTCGTCCATCCTCTCAATCCGCCCTCTGCCCCCCTACCGGCAGCCTTTCTCACCACCAGCAGCCGGCACCAACATCAGCATGCCTGCCGACCCCAGTTCAGCACGTATGCCGACCTCCATCGGCGCCAGTGCTGAATCGGTTCTATCTCTTCTATATCTCTTTATTCTCTTCTCCTCTCTTCTATCTATATCTGGGGTACCCCTTCCGGCATCCCCTTCAGCCCGACAGAATCCCGCCATCTGGTCGATCTATATCCAGCACTACGGTCTGGACTCGAAGCAGGCCCGACCGGATGACAGCAACTGGACCGGGGCTGAGATCAAGTCGTGCTGCAGGCTGGCGTCACTCTTGGACGTGCCGCTCATTCAGGCCGCCCAGAACGTCGTACCCGTGGCTGTCACTGCAGGGGACAAGATCGAAGGGCTACGCCAGTGGGCCTCCGGTAGGTGCCTGTCGGCGGATCGGGCTGGCGTGTATTCGCGGTCGGAAGGGGCAAGTGGCGGTCGGGTGCGGAGAGTCGTGCGGGACCCGGGGGTGAATTGAGCGGAGTGTGAAAACACAGAGGGGAGCAGGCTCGTGATTGAGTCCTGCTCCCCCGTGTTGGAATCGTGCTGGGGCTGGGGCGTTATCAGACGGCCAGCTTTACCTTCAGTCGATGACGCTCAAGAAGCCCCAGCGACCCAAAGACGAGGGCCAGAACGCTTCCAAGGCTATTCGGGTCGATCTCGGGGACGCCGGAGGGGCCGCTGACCGGACTTGCGAGACGAAAGCCGATGGCGTCGCCCTCGGTCGCCGGGTCGTCCGCGTACCCGTCGGTGGGGTACAAGGAGATCGCGTTGTAGTTCCAGCGGCCACCCCGAACCCAACGCGACGGGTCGGTTGTACCGTTCGGATCGTTCCACTCCGTCACGTTGCCGCTCATGTCAAAAGTACCATAAGCGCTCGGGCCGCCGTTGGTGCCAACCGTCGTCACGTTGCCAACTTGGCTGTTCCAGTCAGCAGCATAGTCATAGTTCGCGTAGTTGCCGCTCGTTACGGGACTCACGCCGCCGCTCGTGCCGCTGCCTACGACTGTGGCGTTGACAGCCGTCGGGGCCGTGTTGCTCTGCGTGGCGTATGTCCAGTAGCCCGCGTCTGTGCCTCCGCCCTTGTAATAGGCCGCCTTATACCACTGGTCTATAGCCGGGACGTAGAAAGTCGCGTCGCTGTTTACCCATGGGGCATTGCCGCTGCTAGCGCCATTGAGCGTGTAAGCGCCGCTGTTAATCGCCGCGGAGCCGCTGACGCTCGTCACATAGGTCCCGCCCCCCGCCTGGAACCAGTTCGACACCCGTGCAGCATCGAACCAGCTCACGTAGTTCACCGGCTTGTTGCCCATGTCAGGTTTTACCGCATAGCGGTTGCCGTCCGTCGAACCGGTGTTCGTGATCCCGCCCCGGGGATCGCTGTCCATTCTCCCGCTATAGATCGAATCGGGGTTCGTGCCTTGAGGGTCCACGGCATTCAGGAAGTTCGTGTACTGCTGGTTCGTGAACTCGTACGTCATGATCCGGTACGACGTTGCCACGGCACCGTACCCGGCACCGATGGTGTCGGGCGCGTTCCCCGGATCGCCAACCGTCACCCACTGGATCGGTCCAGCGAATGCCGGAACCGCCAGCAGGCACGCCAACGCCGCGAGCCCGCGGGAAAGGGCCTTCAACATGATCGCGGTACTCCCTATGGATATAGAGGAATGGTCACAAAGTTGCCGAATTCGATGCTCGCATTTATTCCAAAAAATGAAGACTTTGACCCCGAAGAAAGGAGAGTAAATATTTTTTACAGATTGTCAATATGCCCCATAAACAATGGGTAAACACTCGCAAACCACGTCCACGGCTCACTTGTTCCCGCCGTTTTTATCGTCGACTTTTACAGAGGACCCATGCCCCCACTCACCACCACATCCCACGACACCAGCCAGCAGGTTTCCACGCGCGGCCTACAGCGTGAAGCCCAGCAGCCCATCACGCAGCAGGAACGCAACGCCGCCCAGAGGCTCCGCACCAAGAGGGCCGCCTGAGTGATTGCTATCCCGCTCGTTCAGGCTTCGCAAAACGTCGTACCCGTGGCTGTGACTGCGGGCGACAAGATCGAAGGACTACGGCAGTGGGCTTCCGGAAGATGCTTGTCGGCGGATCGGGCCGGTGTGTATTCGCAGTCGGAAGGGGCAAGTGGCGGTCGGGGGCGAAGAGTGGTGCGGGAGCCGGGAATGAATTCAGCGGGCTGGAAAAACACAGAGGGCGGCAGACTCGCGAATGAGTCCTGTTCCCCTCGGGTTGGAATCGAATTGGCTGGTTCGCGTCAGGCGGCCTTTGCCTTGACCTTGATCCGACGGCGTTCCAGCAGGCCGAGCGAGCCGACCACGAGGGCGAAGGCACTGCCAAGGGAAGCTGGGTCGATTTCAGGCACAGCAGCCTGGGCAACGGTGTACTGCAGCACAATATTCCGGCCAATCTGTAACAGCGAGAACGAGCTTCCCGCCAGCAGGCTGTTGAACCAATTCCCTTGACTGTCTTGCCAGTTGGAAGTCGTCAGCAGCAGATTGGAAAAGCCGCTGAGCGATCCTGTGACGTTGTAAATCGTCCACTGCTCATTGGTCGCCCAGAAGGCATCGTTCCAATTGACAGTGCTGCCGCCGCTCCCAAATGCCAGGTCGAACGAGGTTGCGGAGCTAAACGCCAGATTCCCGCCCACCACGATCTGGTCATACTCGGTCGGACTATTGCTCGTGGTGTTGCCCGCCAGTTCCCAGTAGACCTGCGGGCCGGAGGTACCGGTCTGGGTGTAGGTCAGATCGCTCAAGAAGGTTTGCACACCGGGAGAGTTGCCCGGCATGTGCGTGCCGCTGATCGTGGTCGCCCCGCCAATTGTGCCGGTGCCGCTGAGCGTGGCGTCGCTGGCGATCGTCATCGCCCCCGAGCCGGTGGATCCATTCACCTTCAGTTCGCCGGCCGAAACGGTCGTCGCCCCGGAATAGATACTGGCACCTGAGAGCGTCAGCGTGCCGCCGCCCTGCTTCGTGAGTGCTCCCGTGCCGCTGATGATTCCTGAGTAGGTGGAGGCATCGGAGCGGTTAAAGATGAGCGTGCCGTTGTTGGTGAGCGTCGACACGCCGAGGACGCCGCCGGTTGTGCCGGTGCCGATCTGGAGCGTGCCACCGGAATTCAGATTGATCGTGCCATCGCCGCCCTTCGAGAGCGTGCCGGCCACCGACACGAGTCCACCATTCATCGTGAGCGTGCCCGTGCCGAGGAAGCCAACGAAGAGGTCGCCGCTATTGGCCCACGTGCCACTTGAGACCGTGGCCGTGCCGACGCTGCCAATTTCGGAGCCGAGATAGCCGTTTGAGTTGGTGACGCTGCCGCCGTTCACGGTCAGCGTGCCGGTGCCGCTTTCGCCGACGTAGAGGTCGCCGCTATTGGCCCACGTACCGCTCGACACCGCGGCCGTGCCGACGCTGCCGGCGTTGTTGCCGAGATAGCCGATCGTATTAGTGACGCTGCCGCCGCTCACGGTCAGCGTGCCGGTGCCGCTATTTCCTACGGTGAGTGTGCCGCTGTTTGTCAGCGTGCCAGAGGTAGTGACTGCGAGAGTGGCCAGATCGCTGACGCTTGTGGCCACGGTCGTGTTAACGTAACCGGTGCTCGAACTGATCGTGGTGGTGCCGCTGTTGACGGTGAGATCAGG
>CAISJI010000037.1 GCA_903885565.1 uncultured Planctomycetaceae bacterium | reverse complement strand
TCGGGGTTGCTTAATTAAGCAGCCAGAGAAAACTGAGCTTCGGCAATTGAAGCTTGGTCGACTTTTAACGTGGCCAGCCGACCAACCACGACACGCAATCTGAACCTCTTGCCACCCGGTCGATACCGGTACGCCCCCTTGTGTTGTTGTCTTTCTGTCTGGATCTGGCCGGAGCCAGCCAGGGCACCTTCGCCAGCAGGCCTCGCGGCTTCCGGCGGCGGGCCCTGGGCCCACGCCTCTATTCTAGCAACCCGACCCTGCCGGTGCTGGAAGGCCCACGGCCTGTATCGGTCGTGTCGCACTCGGAAAGCCATTTTTTAGCCCAAAAAAACCGAGATCCCGCTCCGGACAGTTTCTGCCGGGGATAGTTGTGAGTCGGCGGTTTCGTTTCCCGCCCACTCCTCTTCTCCCCGAAACATTGACGGTGCTCCAATGCCACTCGTACGCTTTCCAATATCCGCTCGCAGTTTTCGCATGGCAGCCCTCGTCACCCCCGGTATCGCCAGCATGTTTTCAGCAGGATCGGTGTCGCTCCGTAAGACGCTTCTCGCCGCCGGCGCTCTGACGTTGGCCGTGGCCCCGCTCGATGCGGCCTTTGCGCAGGAATGGGCCACGAAGATGTTCTCCGCCACCAGCCATAATTTCGGCACCGTGGCCAAGGGCTCGAAGACGGAATACCGCTTCGTGTTCCGCAATATCTATAAGGAAGACCTGCACGTCGTCGGCGTGAGAACCAGTTGCGGCTGCACGTCGCCGGAGGTGACCGTTCGCGACCTCAAGACGCACGAGACCGGCGAGGTGGTCGCCAAGTTCAACACGCGGACCTTCCTCGGCCAGCACGGTGCCACGCTCACTGTCACGTTCGATAAGCCCTACCACGCCGAGGTGCAACTGCGGGTGGCTGGTAATATCCGCGGCGACGTCACCTTCGAGCCACCGTTTGTCGATCTCGGCAACGTCGATCTCGGCAAGGGAGCCGAACGATCCGTTCGCGTGACCCACGTCGGCAGCACGCCCTGGGAGATCAAGGACGTGCGTAGCGCGAATGCCAACTTTGAGGTGTCGCTGTCGAAGCCGACCCACTCCTCGAATCAGTCCGCCTATGACCTCACCGTGCGGCTCAAGCCGGAGGCCGCAGCAGGCTATGTGAATGGCCAGCTGATCCTCGTGACCGATGATCCCCGTGCCGCCCAGATCCCGATGGACGTGGAGGGGCGTGTCGTGGCGGAAGTCACCGTGAGCCCGCAACTGTTGGCACTGGGCACCGTGGAGCCGGGGGCGAGCGTAACCAAGAACATCGTCGTGCGGGCCAACCGTCCCTTCTGCGTGACGGGAGTCTCGTGCTCCGATGGCTGCCTGACATGCGAGCCGAAGACGACCGCGGCCACCGTGCACATTCTGCCGGTCACCTTTGCGGCCGGCACGATGTCGGGCAAGGTCGAACGGCAGCTGAAGATCTCGACCGACTTGGGCGAAGGGGCCGTGCCGGCGGTGACCGTCCAGGCGACGGTGGAAAAGCCAGCCGACGTGGTGGGCCAATCGGCGAGCCTTCAGTAGGGTTTCGTCCAAGGCACGTCGCGCCACCTCCTAGAGTGGAAGTAACTTTCCAACTCCTAGAGTGGAAGCAAGTTTCCAACTTGCTGAATGGACAAGATGGAATCTTGTCCCCACGGGGAGATCGGTCCCCACGGTGGAGATGAGTCCCCACGGGGAGACGAGTCCCCATGGGGAGACGAGTCACGTCATCTACCTGCTGGCGTGGCAGCAAGTTTCCAACTTGCTGAATGGACAAGATGGAATCTTGTCCCCACGGT
>CAISJI010000036.1 GCA_903885565.1 uncultured Planctomycetaceae bacterium | reverse complement strand
TGGATGGCTGGCTCGTTCGGTCCGTCGCGTTGGTTTTAGGGTGCAGGTCAAAGAAAAGGTTTCACAGATATGTCACGGATTGGAAAATCGCCGGTCCAGATACCGAAGGGCGTCAAGGTCGCTGTTAATGGCGCCACGCTTCAGGTTGAAGGGCCGCTGGGCAAACTCGAGCACAATGTCCATCCCCTCGTCAGCGTGGCGGTTGATCCCGCAGACGGCCAGCTGAAGGTGACCCGTCAGGGTGACGATCGTGCCTCGCGATCATTGCACGGCCTTACTCGGGCCCTCGCCGCAAACATGGTGGAGGGAGTTTCCAAGGGCTTCGAAAAGAAACTCGAGATCGTCGGCGTCGGCTATATCGCCGCCATCCAGAAGAACACGCTGCAGTTGCGCGTGGGCTTTGCAAACGAACTCCAATTGCCGATTCCGACAGGGCTGAACGTCCTCTGCCCGGATCAGACGCACATCGTCATCAAGGGGATCGACAAGCATCTCGTCGGGCAGTTCGCCGCCGAGATTCGCTCCCGCCGCAAGCCTGAGCCCTACAAGGGCAAGGGAATTCGGTATGAAAACGAACAGGTCCGTCGCAAGGCCGGCAAGGCCGTTACCAAGTAATTTTTCCATCCCGAACGTCCCCACCCTCCGCATCTCATCGCTCACATGGACCATTCTCGCACAATCCTTCGGCAGCGCATGCGACGCCGCCATCGCGTTCGCCGACACATTCGCGGCACTGCCGAGCGGCCTCGTCTCGCGGTGTTTCGCACGCACAAGCACATCTACGCACAGCTCATCGACGATGCGGCCGGCAAGACCTTGGTCTCAGCCAGCACGATGGACAAGCAGATCCGCGAGGGGCTTGGGTTTGGAGGCAACAAGCAGGCTGCCGAGGCGATTGGACGGGCCGTGGCCGAGCGGGCCATCGCTGCGGGCGTCAAGAAGATCTGCTTCGATCGCGGCGAGTTCCGGTATCATGGGCGGGTGGCCGCCTTGGCTGATGCAGCGCGTGCGGCCGGTTTGGAATTCTAGTCCCGATTTTTGGCAAACCTTTCCTTCATCCAATTTCCCCTCTCTTCGACTCAAACCCTTCGGAGCTCATTACCCGTGGCGACCAGTAGCAATCAATCTCGCGGCGGGGACCGGGGCGGTGATCGCGGCGGCGAGCGGAGTGGGGGCGAATTTGCCGAGAAGGTGGTGAAAGTGCGCCGCTGTGCCACGGTGGTGAAGGGCGGTCGTCGCTTCAGCTTCGCGGGTCTGGTCGTGGTCGGAAATGGACGTGGCAAGGTTGGTTGTGGGTATGCAAAGGCCAATGAGGTACCCCCTGCCGTCGAAAAGGCGATCAAGGATGGCATGAAACATCTGATCGAGGTGCCGGTCGAATCGGGCACGATTCCCCATCGGGTTGAGGGTGTGAGCGGAACTGCCAAGGTCATCATGCTGCCGGCGAGCCCAGGCACCGGGATCATCGCCGGAGCGGCCGTGCGTGCGGTGTGCGAATCGGCAGGCATCCGCGACGTGCTGACCAAGGCCCATGGTTCGACCAATCCCGTCAATCTTGTCAAGGCGGCTCTTGAGGGTCTGAAACAACTCCGGACTCGCAGCGAGGTGGAGCGGCTCCGCGGTGTCACGCTCTCCTAGGCCGGTCGAGAGAAGACGCCGCTGACGCAAAACCGTCGCGGCTGGCTCGATGGCGGCCCTTTGCGGCCGAAATAAGTCGCAATTGTGATCTGCAGAAAAATCACCAGAAAAATCACCAGTGAGGAATGATCGATGAAAATCAACGATGTGCACCAGGGCGTGCAAAAGAACAAGCGGCGGTTGCGCATTGGCCGTGGCCCAGGTTCCGGTCGTGGCAAGACCTCGGGGCGAGGCCACAAGGGGCAGGGACAGTTGGCCGGCTGGAGCGCTGCGGGGATCTTCGAAGGGGCGCGCATGCCGTTGATTCGGCAGATTCCCAAGCGTGGATTCCACAATCGGCACGGCCGCATCGTGATCAGTCTCAATGTCGATGATCTGGAAACTCGATTCAGCCCTGGCAGCGAGGTCACTCCGGATGCCCTGCGGGCTGCCGGAATGGCGAAGGGGATTTGGGACTCCGTCAAGATCCTCGGCGACGGTTCGCTGACGAAGGCCTTGAAGGTTTCGGCGCATTTCTTCAGTGCCCAGGCCAAGGAAAAGATTCTGGCCGCCGGGGGAACGATCACGGAACTGCCCGGGCCGGCCCCTCTTGTGAAGCAGAAGAAACAGGCGTCGCGGACGAAGCCAACTGTCGGGTAGGGTAAGGCTCCTGTGCGTCGAAGGGATTAAAGGAGTCATCCATCGTGTTTGAAAAACTTCGTATTATTTTCACGATTCCCGAGCTCCGGCAAAAAATTCTGCTGACGCTGGGACTGTTGGCGATCTATCGAGTTGGCTGGCAGGTGCCATTGCCGATCGTTGATCCACAGGCGATGAACGCCTTCGCTGAAGAAGCGGGCGGGATCGGCGATCTGCTCAAGACGGTGGCTGTCTTCTCTGCCAGCCAGCTCTCCCAAGCCACAATCTTCGGCTTGGGAATCATGCCCTACATCTCTGCCTCCATCATTTTCCAGTTGCTTGCCACGGTGTGGCCGCCCCTGGAAAAACTCCAAAAGGAGGGGGAGGGGGGCCGGAAAAGAATCAACGAATATACGCGCTACGCTACGGTCATCATCTGTCTGCTGCAGAGCTGGGCCTACATTGCGTTTCTTTCCAACACGCGGGTGGGCGACATGCCGCTCATCCAATCGAGCTTTCTTGTCGATGGAAGGCTTCCGTTGATTTGGCAGTTTGTGGCGGTGATGACCATGACTGCGGGGACGATCTTCCTGATGTGGTTGGGAGAGCAGATCGATGAGTTTGGAATCGGCAACGGGATCAGTCTGCTGATCATGGCGGGCATCCTCGCTGCCATGCCGAGTGCCCTGGTTGAGCTTGCCAGCGATACCAACTGGGAGTTGGGGGGCGGCGGCGGAAAGATGGGAATTGAAACGCTGTTTGTTCTGGCAGCCCTCTTTGTCGGGGTGGTGGCCGGAGTGGTGTTCATGACTCAGGGCCAGCGGCGGATTCCAACGCAGAGCGCCAAGCATGTCCGTGGCCGCCGGGTCTATGGAGGCACGCGGCAATATCTGCCTCTGCGGGTGAATCAGTCTGGTGTGATGCCGATCATTTTCGCCAGTTCGCTGCTGCTGTTTCCGCAGATTCTCTTCCAGTATTTGCACAACGCCAACCCGGGCAACTCGGTGTTGGCGGCGCTGCATGATTCATTCCAGCGGGGGCAATCGTATCTGTACAACGTGCTCTATGTCCTTCTGATCTACTTCTTCTGCTATTTCTGGACCGCGATCACGTTCAATCCCAAGGAAATGGCCGACAATCTCAAGAACTTCGGAGCCTTTATTCCCGGCTACCGGCCCGGGAAGCGGACGGCCGATTTCCTCGAGCGAGTGATGGAACGGATCACGTATGTTGGGGCCGCATTCCTGGCGCTGGTGGCCATCATCCCAACCATCGTGGGCGGATCGTTGGGCATCCCTGCCCAGATCGCCAGTTTCTATGGTGGAACCGGTCTGCTGATCGCCGTGAGCGTGGCGTTTGATCTTGTCCAGAAGATCGACAGCCATTTGGTCATGCGGAATTATTCCGGGCTGTTGGAGAAGTCCTGAGGCGGATCTGTTGGGTCGAAAGTGCCACGTTTTCCGTCGGGGCGAGTGGATTTCCATGCGGATCATCCTCATCGGGCCGCCGGGCGCAGGCAAAGGAACGCAGTGCCAAAGGCTGCTTGATCTCCTCGCCGTGCCCCATCTTTCCACCGGCGAGATGCTGAGAAACGCGGTGCGCCAGGCCACCCCCGAAGGTGTGGCGGCCCGGCAGTACATGGAGCAGGGGCAACTGGTGCCCGACGCCCTGATCGTGGGGATGGTGATCAAGCGTCTGGAACTGGCCGATTGCCGCAAGGGATTTCTGCTCGACGGCTTTCCTCGCACGCTGCCGCAGGCGGCAACGCTTGACGATCTGCTGGAGCGACGCGCGATGAGCGTGGATGGCGTGATCGAATTGGCCGTTCCTCGCGAAGAACTGGTCCGCCGCATGACCGCCCGGCGCCGGGCCGACGACAATCCCGAGATCTTCTCCAATCGCATTGTGAGCTTCGAACAGCAGACGGCTCCCCTGCTCGATTATTACCGCCGGCAGAAAAAATTGGCCACGATCGACGGCATGGGCGCTGCCGATGAAATCTTCCAACGCATCGTGGCGTCTTTGGCGGATTTCGGCGCGGATGAGAAGCGGCGCTGACTGACGATGGGACTCACGAGGGGTCAAATTGGTGTCGGCTGGTGCCCGATGGTAGGATTCTGGCCGCTTTGAACAGGCCGCTGTGCAGCAGGAAAAGAGTTTTTTTGGAGGTCGTGTAAGGCTGTGGTGAACCTACGTTCTTCGCGCGAGATTGCGGCCATGCGCCGGGCCGGCCTGGTGGTTTGGGGTGCGCATCAGCTGGTCGGCGCGATGGTTCGCCCGGGAGTGACGACCGGCCAGATCGATCTGGCAGTGGAGCAATTTTTCATTGCGCAGGGGGCCGAATCTCTCTTCAAGGGCGTGCCGGGCAAGGTGCCCTTTCCGTCGGTCTGCTGCATTTCAGTGAACGACGAAGTGGTGCACGGGATTCCCGGGCCCAGAGTGCTGCGGGTCGGGGATGTCGTCAGCGTCGACACTGGGTGCAGCGTGGCGGGGTGGTGCGGTGATTCCGCGGTGACATACCCCGTGGGTCAGGTCGCTCCTGATGTGCAGCGGTTGCTCGATTGCACGTCGGGCGTGCTGGCTCTGGCAATTGAGCTGATGGGCGTCCGGAGTCGATGGGGCGACGTCGCGACAGAGATGGCCAAGTATGTTCGAGACCATGGGTTTTCGGTCGTGGAGAACTTTGTGGGGCATGGGATCGGCAAAAAAATGCACGAGGATCCCCAGGTGCCGAATTTTTGCACCCCGGCGTTTCGCCGCAACCACGATTTTCAGCTGGAGCCTGGTCTGGTGATCGCCGTGGAGCCGATGGTGAATATGGGCACCAAGAAGGTGCGGGCCCTGCCCGACCACTGGACCCAGGTCACAACCGACGGCCTGCCGAGTGCCCATTTCGAACACACCGTGGCGATCACCGACAGCGGCCCCAAAGTGCTCACGGCCGCCCCGACAGCCGATGAACTGGCCGCTCCGGTGGCTGGCTGAGCGAGAAGACTTCGTTTCTGGTTTGGCGGCCGGATTTCGTCGTTCAGGGCGGTTGTTTGCCCGCCCAGGTGAACCCGGGCAGGCTGTGGATCCAGCGCAGAATCGCTGGCTGCGATCCTGTTCAAACGGGGAAACCCCCGGCTTTTTCACCGGGCGACCCGAGTCGATTGTCTTCAATCCAGAGGGGAATGGAGAACTTTCTGCCAGCCACGGGCGGGCGATTCGCCCCTTTTTTGGCTGTCAACTGCAGAAATAACGCCTCTAGAAGGGCCCCCCTTGTGATCCGAGGGGCCCGCCTCCTATACTCCGAAGCTTTCCGCTCATCATCCTGATCAAGTTGAAGGCGTGGTCGGCCGTCGCCACGAACTCCCGTATGAAGGTTCGCGCCAGCGTCCGTCGCATGTGTGAAAAGTGCAAAATCGTCCGCCGCCGCGGCGTTGTGTTCGTGGTGTGCGCCGATCCCCGGCACAAACAGCGGCAGGGGTGAGTTTGCAAGAGAAGGTATTCGCCCTCTCGTCCCACGGCAGTCCCGATTCTCGTCTCTTGCGGACGGGGGGTTCGGTCGACCAGCGTGGGGTGTGGTTCGCGTCCCTTCGGCCTCGGCTGGCATCTGTTGCCGGCGGGGTTGCGTTGGTTTTTTGTCGGTGTTTGATAGGTGTTTGAAGAAGTCCTGCCGATCATGGCCGGCTTCACCAGTCCCGAGTTCTTCCTGAGAAATTCCCATGCCTCGTCTGCTCGGCGTCGACATTCCCTCTGAGAAGCGAACCATCTACTCGCTCCAGTATCTCTACGGTGTGGGGCCGAGGGTGGCTCGCGAGTTGTGCCATAAGGCCGGGGTTGATCCCGAGACCATCGCCAGAAATCTGCATGAGGATGAGCTCGCCCGGCTCGCCTCCCTGATGGACAAAGACTATGTCGTCGAAGGGCAGTTGCGGCGGCAGGTGGCCCAGAATATTTCGCGACTGAAGGATATCGGAAGTTATCGCGGGCTTCGGCATCGCCGTGGCCTGCCGGTGCGTGGCCAGCGCACGAGGACAAATGCCCGCACGCGGAAGGGGCCAAAGAAGACCGTGGCCGGCAAGAAGGGCGTGAAGGATCTTAAGTAGTCAGTAGTGGGTTGTGAGCAGCGTTCGATACAAGCAAAAAGAGCAGGTTCATGTCCAAGGTTGCAAAAACAAAGAAGAAGAGCGTTTCGGCAGGCATCGCCTATATTTCGGCGAGCTTCAACAACACAACGGTCACGATCACCGACACCAAGGGCGATACGCTCTGTTGGGCGAGTGGTGGCACCTGCGGCTTCAAGGGAAGCCGCAAGGGAACCCCCTTTGCCGGTCAGTGCGCTGCCCAGCAGGCGGCGGAGAAGGCTGCCAAGTTTGGCGTGAAGGATCTCGAGGTGCGGGTGTGCGGTCCGGGGAGCGGTCGCGAGAGTGCGATCACGGCTCTGCAGGCCGCCGGCATGAATGTGAAGAGCATCGAAGACATCACTCCGCTTCCGCACAACGGTTGCCGTCCGCCAAAGAAGCGTCGCGTCTAGCGGCCCGGTCAGTGGAGGGCTGCCGGCTCCATGCCGGACAGGCTTCTCCGGTTGGCCAAACCATCCACACGGTCATTTATTTACCTTTCGATTGGGAATGAATCATGGGACGTATCACTGGGCCGGTCTGTCGCCTTTGCCGTCGCGACGGGCTGAAGCTGTTTCTCAAGGGGACTCGCTGCGACACCCCGAAGTGTGCCTTTGAGCGGCGAGCAACGCCTCCTGGCATGGTGCAGAAGCGCCGCAGCAAGCCGACCGAATACGGCCTGCATCTGCGCGAGAAGCAGAAGGTCAAGCATTACTACGGGGTTCTGGAGCGTCAGTTTCGCACCTATTTCTCGCGGGCAGAGCGGGGCAAGGGCAACACCGGCGAAACGCTCATGTCGCTGCTGGAGCGCCGCTTGGACAATATCATCCATCGGATCGGCTTTGCCTCGTCGCGTTCTGCTGCCCGGCAGATGGTCATGCACGGTCACATCACCGTGAATGGACGTCGTGTTGACGTGCCGAGCTATCTCGTCAAGGCGGGCGATGTGGTGCGGGTGAAGAATCGCGCCAAGAGTCTGAAGCTGGTGCATGCCGCGTTGGCCGACTCGCGACGCGATGTTCCCGACTTCCTTTCCCGTACTGAAACCGGAATTCCCGAGGGTCGCGTAGATCGTTTGCCAGCGGCGGACGATGTATCGATCCCAGTGCAGGCAAATCTGATTATCGAATTGTGTTCGAAGTAGGCGCCATTCCTTCGCGGCGACCATTGTTTTTGCAGGTCCTATCCTGGCTGCTTTCCAGGTGACACCCAAGGAGTTTCGCATGCATATCCGCTGGCGTGGGCTTGAATTGCCCAGTTCGGTGACGGCCGATGCCAAAACGCACTCGGCGACCTACGGCAAGTTTGTGGCCGAGCCTTTTGAGCGGGGATTTGGCACCACCGTGGGCAACAGCCTGCGAAGGGTGCTGCTCTCGAGTCTTGAGGGAAGCGCCGTGACCCAAATCAAGGTCGGCGGTGCCCTGCATGAATTCACCACGATCAAAGGTGTGCTCGAAGACGTCACCGACATCGTTCTGGCGGTGAAGAGTCTGGTTGTGAAAAACCATAGCGATTCCACCCGCGTGATCCGTGTTGAGAAAAGCACCCGGGGGCCAATCACCGGCGCCGATGTGCAGACCGACGAGGCCGTCGAGGTCGTCAACAAGGACATGTTGCTGGCAACCCTGACCGACGATGTGCCGTTTGAGCTGGAAATGGTCGTGGAAAACGGTCGCGGCTATGTTCCCGCCAGCGAGCACACGCCCGAGGCTCAGGAAATCGGAATTATTCCCGTCGATGCGGTGTTCAGTCCGGTGACGCGGGTTCGCTATGAGGTAGAAGAGACGCGCGTCGGCCAGAAGACAAATTACGATAAGCTGACCATGGAGATCTGGACCAACGGCACCGTCACGCCCGAAATGGCGCTGGTAGAGGCTGCCAAGATCCTGCGGAAGCATCTCAACCCCTTTGTGGGGTATTCGCAGCCCGGCCCTGGGGTGGCTGCGCCGGCGACCGTCGACGTGCTCCGGATCGAGCCCTCCCGCGAGGGGCTGCTGGGGATGACGATCGCCGATCTGGGCCTCTCAGTTCGGGCCAGCAATTGCCTCGAGAGCGAGAACATCAAGTTTGTTCGCGAGCTGCTGGAACGATCTCGCGAGGATGTGCTTGAGATGCGCAACGCTGGCGAGGGAACGTTGCAGGAGATCGAGGCCAAGCTGGCCGAACTGGGACTGAAGCTGGGAACGCCAGAGGGCACGGCCGTCTAGTCGGTGGTTTGGTGGCTTGAGCGGACGTCAGCAGTTGTTGCTTTTTCGGTTGGTTGAGTGTTTTGTTTTTTCGCTTGTTGCTTTCCATCCTGTTTTTCATTGCAGTTTTCATCGGTTGAAGGACTTCCATCATGCGCCATCGTCGCAAAGGCCGTGTGCTCGGCCGCAGCCCCTCCCATCAGCGGGCTCTGCTCCGCAATCTTGCTTCGGCGCTCATGTTGACCGAACGCGAGACGGAGGTTGACGAGGTTGGCGCGGCCAAGGTCACTGGTCGGATCGTCACGACCGTCGCCAAGGCCAAGGAAGTGCGGCCGCTGGTGGAACGATGCATCACCATTGCCAAACGGGGGCTGCAATCGGCATTGCTGGCTCAGGAATTTGGAGTGACAGCCGAGCGCAACAGTGCTGCTTGGAAGCAGTGGCGGGAGAGCGATCGCTGGCAGCAGTGGGCCCAGGCCCAGGCCCCTGCCGTGGCAGCCCGCAGGCGCGTGATCCAACTCCTCGGCGACAAGAAGGCCGCGCGGATTTTGTTTGAGAAGATTGCACCGCGGTTTGAAGGGCGTCCGGGCGGCTACACCCGGATTCTTAAGCTGGCCACTCCCCGATTGGGAGACGCCGGCCCGCGTGCCGTGCTGGAGTTCGTGGGGAGCGGCCCGCAGGCTGACAAGGCGCCAGCCCCGCAGGTTGAATCGCGACGGGCCGGTCGCTGATTCGGTTTGGCTCATCGTCTGGCTCCCAGCGAATGCTTGGTGGCGGGAGATGAGCACGCCTCTGGACGATCAGGGGCCACGGAAAACCGGCTCGATTTCTGAACCTCAGCCGGTTCCGGACACCAGTGGGTGGGCCGCGGTGTATAACAGGTGGAGGGCAGGATTCACCCTGTCTCCCCGAGGGTTCCGTGGCATGCTGTCGCGGTTGCTGAGAGTCGTTGCAGCAGTGGCTGGGATTGCGGCCGGGGGCTCCCTGTTGGCTGCCGACAAACACTTCGGTATTCCGGCAGTAGCCTTCATCAATGAGCAGGTGGCGGCCGGTTGGGCAGACATCAAACTGCAGCCCGCACCTGTCGCGACGGATGGTGAGTGGTGTCGTCGGGTCCATCTGGACGTTATCGGCCGCGTGCCAACGGTGGACGAATTGGAGGCCTTTCTGGCCGATCCGTCGCCCAATAAGCAGGCGCGGCTTGTGGACCGGCTCCTCGGGGAAGACTCCAGCGAGGAATACGCCAGCAATTGGACCGACGTTTGGACCACCCTGCTGATCGGTCGCAGCGGCGACAATGATCGGGTCAATCGGAGTGGGATGCGGCAGTGGCTGCGGCGGGCCTTGGCACGGAACATGCCGTACGATCAGTTCATGCAGGAATTGGTCACGGCCACTGGGGTCAACAAGGCGGGCGAGCCGGGGTTCAACGGCGCCACCAACTTTCTGGCCGGCAAACTCGAGGAGAACGGCCTGCAGGCGACCGCCAAAACGGCCCAGATTTTTCTCGGGCTGCAGGTCCAATGCACGCAGTGCCACAATCATCCGTTCAATACCGGGCGGCAGAATCAGTTCTGGGAATTCAATGCTTTCTTCCGGCAGACCAAGGCCCTGCGCCGATTTGGCGGCACGCAGGAAATTCAGGCGGTGGAGCTGGTGGATGAGGACTTCCGAGGGGAGGGGGGCAATCCGGAACAGGCCGAACTCTATTACGAATTGCGCAATGGGTTGATGAAGGTGGCCTACCCGGTATTTATCGATGGAACAGCCATATCCGCCAGCGGATATCTGCCGGGAGTGATGGCAGACGGCACCCGGTTTGGCACGCATCGGCGCCGAGAATTGGCGGGGCTCATCGCGGCCAGCCCGCTGTTTCCCCGGGCGCAGGTCAATCGGCTGTGGGGCCATTTTCTCGGCCACGGCTTCACCCGGCCCGTTGACGACCTCGGAGACCACAATCCTCCGTCGCATCCGGAACTCCTGGCAGGCTTGGCCGACCGGTTTCGTGAGCACAGTTTCAACACCAAGGAACTGGTGCGCTGGATTGTGCTTTCGCAGCCCTACGGGCTCTCCAGCCGGGCATCCAAGGGCAACGCGACCGACGACCCAGCCACCGGGGAGCCGCCGCGGTTTTCCCGGTTCTATCTTCGGCAGATGCGGGCCGAGGAGCTCTATCAGTCGCTGCTCACGGCCACCGAGGCGGATGCGGCAAACGCCAAGGGAGAGAAGGCCTCCAGGCCCAAGGAGCAGTGGCTCGCGCAGTTCATCATCGCTTTCGGCACCGACGAGGGGGACGACGCCACAACCTTCAACGGCTCCATTCCCCAGGTGCTGATGATGTTCAACGGAGACCTGATGAAGACCGCCACGGCTGCGGGGGAAGGGGGCTTTCTCGACCGGACCGTGCAGGGGGAACAGAAAAATGCCGCCCGCCTTCAACGGCTTTACATGGCCGCCTTGGCCCGTAAGCCCTCCCGGCCAGAAATCGCTGCTGCCACCCGGCTGGTGGAGGCGCGACAGGGAGACGCGGTGGGCGCCCTGCAGGATGTCTGGTGGGCGGTGCTGAATTCCAATGAGTTCATTCTCAATCACTGATCAACGATCTTTTTCCAGTCCTGATCGGCACCACGTGCCAGCACACAGGAGACCACCCGCATGCTTCCCCGCAACGCTGAATCCGGCCTGACCCGCCGGCACTTCCTCCAGCATGCCGCCGGCAGCGCCGTGTGGGCCGGCCCGGCCTCCATGCTGGCCGGTTCATTGATGGCCAATGCCCCAGATCTCCGCCGCCGCCACAAGGCCGCGATTGTGCTGTGGATGGGCGGCGGGCCGAGCACGATGGACATCTGGGATCTCAAGCCTGGGGCGCCGACCGGCGGGCCGTTCAAGCAGATTTCCACCAGCGCCGACGGCATCGCGATCTGCGAGCACATGCCCCTGATGGCACAGCAGATGCATCACATGTCGATCGTGCGCTCGATGAGCACCCGCGAAGCCGATCACATGCGGGGCCGCTACTACCTGCACACCGGCTATGTGCCGAGCCCCAGCGTTGAGCACCCCAGCTATGGGGCTGTGGTGGCGCACGAACTGGCCAGCCAGGTTCCGGAACTCGATCTGCCGCCGTTTGTCTCGATCGGGGGCGGAAGTGTTGGCCCGGGGTTTCTGGGCATGGCGTGGGCCCCGTTTGTCGTCGATTCCAACGGCACCCTGCGCGACCTCGACATGGGCATCGATCCGGAACGGTTTGGTCAGCGGTTGGAAATGCTCGCGGCGATTGAAAATCGATTCATCGCCGAGAGACGCGGGGGGCCTGCGGAGGAGCATGCCAAGGTCGTCGGCAAAACGGTGAAGCTCATGTCCAGTCCCCAGTTGGACGCCTTCAAGGTGGCAAAGGAGCCGAAGGAGGTGCAGGAGAGGTATGGCAACTCAGGCTTTGGGCGCGGCTGTCTGATGGCCCGCCGGCTCGTGGAGGCGGGGGTGCCGTTCGTGGAGGTCGATCTGGGCGGCTGGGACAACCACGCCGACATTTTTCCCACGCTGTCCGACCGCAAGCTTCCGGAACTCGACCGGGCGATGAGCGCGCTGGTGGCCGATCTGGCTGACCGTGGCATCCTCGACGACACCGCGATCGTCTGGATGGGGGAGTTTGGACGCACGCCCACGATCAATGGCAATGGTGGGCGCGATCACTGGGCTCGCAGTTGGAGTGTGGTGGTGGGGGGCGCCGGCTTCAAACGCGGTGTGGTTGTCGGAGAGACGAGCTCCGACGGCAAGGAGGTGGTGAGCGATCCGTATGCCGCGCAGGACCTCATGGCGAGCGTCCTTGAGTCGCTGGGCATCTCACTGGAGACGACATTCAAGGCCCGCAACGGCCGCCCGATGAAAATCGCCAACGGCGGCAAGCCGATCAAGGAGCTCTTCTCCTGATCAGATTGTTCAGGCCGCGCCGCATTGATTCGAGGCTCTGGCAGGCTGGTTCTGCCGAGGATGCGCCGCCGCCGGCGGGAACGTTGGCGTTCCCCGCTGCCGGCCATGTCGGCGGCGTGGCCAGACTGCAGGGAACGTTCCGGCCGGCACTGATACTCGTTGGCCCGGTATTCGTTGAGCAGGTGCTGGCCCTGACGGTGGGGTTCACAGACAAATGGCTGGCGGGCAACCTGCTCACCGGCCCGGAATATCTGGCCGCCGTGGGGCTGGTGGCCTATTGCATCGGATTCATGCCCGGTTTTTTTGCCGTTCCGGCGGTGGCGGCCACGGCGCTGGTGGCACGCAGCGTGGGAGCGGGCGATCTGCCAGCGGCCCGGCAGGCGGCAGCGCAGGCGTTCCTCGTGGGGGCGTTCCTTGTGGTGGCGGTGGGACTGCTCGCACTGGCGGTCGGTGCCGCGGGAGTGCGAGCTCTGGGGCTTCCGGCTGAGAGCACGGCCCTGGCGCTTGAATATCTGGGGATCGTGCTGCCAGCCTTGCCGGCCATGATGATCATCGCTGTGGGCGTGGCCGTGCTCCGGGGGGGCGGCGACATGATGGCGGGATTGCTGACGATGTCGGTGGTTAATCTGGTCAATGCCGGGGCGAGTTTTGCGCTGGGCTGCGGGCTGTGGGGGCTGCCTCACCTCGGCTGGCAGGGCCTCGCCTGGGGCACGCTGGCCGGCTACTGGCTCGGCGCCTGCTGCGTGGTGGCGCTGCTGGCCAGGCCGTCACGCGGGATGCGCCCGCAGCGGGCCGACTGGTGGCCCTCGGGATCGCTCCTCAGGCGGGTCTGCCGCGTGGGGGTGCCGGCCGGCACCGATGCCCTGGCCAACGCCACCTGCCATCTCAGCTTTCTCTCCATCGTCAACCGGCTGGGCAACGTCGATGCTGCCGCGCATGCCGTGGCGATTACGATCGAGTCGCTGGCGTTCCTGCCCGGGAGTGCCTTTGGGGTGGCGGCCACCACGCTTTCGGGGCAGTTTTTGGGGGCGGGGGACCCGGCTCGGGCCCGCAGCAGTGTCTGGCTGGTGGCCGGGGCCTGCATTGGCCTGATGACAGCCGTGGGGCTGGTCTTCTGGGGCGCTGCCGACGGGCTGGCGGCCTGGTTTGTGGGAGGAGCCCAGCGGCAGCCGGAGGTGGCCCTTCTCACGGCCCGGCTGGTGCGCATCGTGGCCTTTGCCCAGCCTCCCCTGGCGATGCTGCTGGTGTTCTCGGGAGCGCTGCGGGGCGCCGGGGCCACGCGGCCCCCTTTGGTGGTGAATTTTCTGGGCCTGCTCATCATCCGCCTGCCTCTGGCGATGCTGTTGGCCTGGCCAGAGGTTCCCTTGCCGGGAGGGCTGCCGACCCTTCCCGGCTGCGGCTGGGGGGCTGTGGGGGCGTGGTATGCCATGGCCGCCGATCTCGCTGCCCGGGGGCTGGCGATGCTCATCATCTTCTCACGATCGGGGTGGACTCGCACGAGGGTCTGACGGCTTTTGACCGGCGTGTTTTCCGCTGAATTGGCATGGCTTGACCGGCTCGCCACGCTACACTCTCACGATGGTCCCAGCAGACCGTGATTGCCCCCGGCCGGAGTCGGGGAATGGTTCGAAGATGCCGCCAGCGGAGCCTCCTTGATGGCAGTTGATCTTGATGTGGAGCAGTGGAGCACGGCTGACTCCGCCGATCTCTATGAGGTGTCCCGCTGGGGAAACGGCTATTTCTCGGTGGGGCCCAACGGCCACCTGCTGGTGCACCCGGACAAGAATCCAACCAAGAGCATCGATCTCAAGTCGCTTGTCGACCGTCTGCAGGTTCGCGGGATCGATCTCCCCATTCTGCTGCGGTTTGGCGAAATCCTGCAGCATCGCTTGGGGGAGATCCATGGGGCCTTCGCCCATGCCATGAAGGAGGGCGGATACCGCGGTGATTACTGCTGCGTCTATCCCGTGAAGGTCAACCAACAGCGGCAGGTTGTCGAGGAGGTGCTGCAGTTTGGCAAGCCCTACCACTTCGGTCTGGAAGCGGGCAGCAAGCCTGAGTTGTTGGCGGTGATCGCCCTGGCCGACAACGACACGCCCATCATCTGCAACGGATTCAAAGACGCCGAATTCATCGAGACGGCGATGCTGGCACAGAAAATCGGACGGCACATTATTCCGGTCGTGGAGCGGTTTTCGGAACTCCACCTGGTTTTGGAATATGCGGAGAAGATCGGGGTGCGCCCCCGAATCGGGATGCGGGTGAAGCTCGCCACCCGCGGCAGCGGGCGGTGGCAGGCGTCGGGTGGGTTTCGCAGCAAGTTTGGTCTCACGGCCAGTGAGTTGCTCAAGGGGCTCGAACTGCTGGCATCGAAGGGGATGGAGGACTGCCTGCAGCTCCTGCATTTCCATCAGGGGAGCCAGATCACCAACATCCGCCACATCAAGGCGGCGCTCAACGAGGCATCGCGGATGTATGCCGAGCTGGTGAAACGCGGCGCCGGGCTGCGGTATCTCGACGTGGGGGGCGGGCTGGGCGTCGACTACGACGGCTCGCAGACCAATTTCGAGTCGAGCGTAAACTACACCCTGCAGGAATATGCCAACGACGTCGTCTATCACGTGCAGAATGCCTGCGACGAATCGGGCGTGCCGCATCCGACGATTATCTCGGAGAGCGGGCGGGCCGTCGTCGCCTATCACAGCATGCTGATCTTCGGCGTGTTGGGCGTCTCAGAGCACGGTGGCAACGGCGAGGTGGTGGAGCCTCCGGCAGATGCCGAACAGCCGCTGCACGATCTGATGGAAACCAGCCAGAATCTCAGCATGCGCAACCTGCTGGAGAGCTACCACGACGCCCAGCAGTCGCTCGATACGGCCATGAGCCTGTTTGCCAGCGGCTATCTGCCACTCGACCAGCGCTCGGCGGTGGAAAATCTTTACTGGTCGATCTGTCGCAAGATCTGCAAGCTCTCCCGGCAGATGGAATTTATACCGGAGGAGTTGGAGGGGCTCACGGCGGCTCTCTCCGACACCTACTTCTGCAATTTCTCGCTTTTTCAGTCGATGCCCGACAGCTGGGCAATCAAGCAGCTGTTCCCGGTGATGCCAATCCACCGGCTCGACGAGCGGCCAACCCGCGAAGCCGTGCTCGGGGATGTGACCTGCGATTCCGACGGCAAGATTGACCAGTTCATCGACCGCCGCGATGTGAAACGAACCCTTCCGCTCCATCCGCTCCGGGACGAGCCCTATTATATGGGGGCGTTTCTGATCGGTGCCTATCAGGAAATCCTCGGCGATCTGCACAACCTGTTCGGCGATACCAATGCCGTTCATGTCAGCACCGACGCCCGGGGCGAGGTCGTGCTCGACTGCGTGATCAAGGGCGACACGGTGCGCGAGGTGCTCGATTACGTGGAGTTTGATTCCGACCAACTCGTGCAGCGTCTGCGCGATGCCATCGAGCAGGCGGTGCGTGAGGGAAGGATTTGCGACCAGCAGGCCGGCAGGTTTCTCAGGTTCTATGAGGATGGTCTGGGTGGGTATACCTATTTGGAGGAGCCGCACCAGCGGTGAAGCCGGCAGGGGGCTTTTCTGCTGGCGCGTGCAGGCACCATGCATTTCATTCACGTCGGCGGCATCGCTCTCAATCAGACACCCCTCGATTGGAACGGGAATCGCGATCGCATTCTGGCCGCCCTCCATCTGGCCAGGGAGGAGGGGCTGTCGCTGGTCTGTCTTCCGGAACTGTGCATCTCCGGGTATGGCTGCGAGGATGCTTTCCTCTCGCCGGGTGTGCAGCGGATGGCATGGCGGGTGCTGGAGGAGATCGAACCCCACACCACCGGCCTGATTGTGGCGGTGGGCCTGCCGGTGCGGCAGGAGAGCGCCGTTTACGATGCAGCCGCACTGCTGGTTGACGGCCGGTTGGTGGGGGTGGTTCCCAAGCAGCATCTGGCCGGGGAGGGCATCCACTACGAACCGCGCTGGTTCAGGCCGTGGCCGCGGGGGCGGCGGACGCACCTGCTGGTGGAGGGCTCCGGTCCGGCTGCGCCATCCAGAGAGATTCCGTTTGGCGACCTGCGCTTCGACTGCGGTGGCATTCGTATCGGGTTTGAGATTTGTGAGGATGCCTGGGTGGCGGACCGGCCCGGGGCCAGCCTTGCCGCGCGTGGCGTTGACCTCATCCTCAACCCCTCGGCAAGCCACTTTGCCTTCGCCAAGGATCAGGTGCGGCAGCGCTTTGTATTGGAGGGCTCGCGGGCGTTTGGCGTGGGCTATGTCTATGCCAACCTGCTCGGCAATGAGGCCGGCCGGGCGATTTACGACGGTGGGGTATTGATCGCCGCGGCCGGCAGGATGGTGGCCGCCGGCCGCCGGTTTGGGTTTGCTGATTGGATCTGCACCGGTGCCGTGATCGACATCGATGCCTGCCGCTTGGCGCAGACCCGTCTCTCCTTCGAGCCGCCCGCTGCTCAGATCCCCTCCGACTGCGTGTCCGTGCCATTCGCTCCTCCCCGTGTCGACGCCCGTTGCAGTACTCGGGGGCAGGGAGGGCGTCCTGCCTGGGAGAGCGGCGCACAGATCAAGGAAGAGGAGTTTGCCAGAGGGGTGGCGCTGGGGCTGTTCGACTCGATGCGGAAGAGCCGGTCGCGCGGATTCGTGGTCTCGGCCAGCGGGGGCTGCGATTCATCTGCCGTGGCCTGCCTCATCGCCATCGCAGTGCGGCTGGCTGCTGCAGAGCTGACTGTTTCAGGGGCCGCAGCCCGGATGGGAGTGGCCGCCGGTCAGAATGGCGGGGCAGGGGATGTCACGCTGAAATCGCTGCTGTGGCGGGTGTTGTTGTGCGTCTATCAGGCCACCGCCAACTCCGGGCCGATCACCCGGGGGGCCGCGGAGGGGTTGGCCCGGGCGCTCGGAGCGGAGTTTCATGCGTTCGATGTCGAATCGCTCGTGCAGGCCTACGAGGGCTTGGTTGAGGGAGTGATCAACCGCCCGCTCACCTGGGCAGAGGATGATGTGGCGCTGCAGAACATCCAGGCCCGCGTTCGGGCACCAGGGGTGTGGATGCTCGCGAATGTGCGGGGGGCGCTGTTGGTGTCCACCAGCAACCGTTCAGAAGCTGCCGTGGGATACGCCACCATGGATGGCGACACCGCTGGAGGGATCGCCCCGATTGCAGGGATCGACAAAGCCTATCTCCGCCGCTGGCTGGTCTGGCTGGAAAAAGTTGGGCCGGAGGGGATCGGACCGATCCCGGCGCTGGCTGCCGTCAACGCGCAGGCGCCCACTGCGGAACTGCGCCCCGGTAGCGAACACCAGACCGACGAAGCTGATCTGATGCCCTACGACGTTCTCGACGCGGTGGAACGGTGTGCCATCCTCGACAAGCAAACCCCGTTGGAGGCCTGGCAGCGTTTGACTGTCGCATTCCCCGGGCACACTCCGCGCGATCTGGCCCTCTGGACCGAACGCTTCTTCATGCTCTGGAGCCGCAACCAGTGGAAGCGTGAACGGTATGCCCCCTCATACCACCTCGACGACGAGAGCCTCGATCCGAAGACCTGGTGCCGGTTTCCGATTCTTTCCGGTGGCTATGCCCGCGAACTGGCGGAGCTGCGCACCGCAGCGGGGCTTCCTCCGGTCGGGGTCAGGCCGTGACCACCGCTTCCAGAGGTTCGCCGCGCTCCAGATGCAGGAGATTGCGGACGGTTTGGGAGGCGATAGCCTCCAGGGCGTTGGCCGTGAAAAAGGCCTGATGGGCCGTGATGACGACATTGGGAAACGTCAGCAATCGAGTGAACACATCGTCGTTGATGATTGTGCCGCTGTGGTCGTCGAAGAACAGCGAGCCTTCCTCTTCGTAGACGTCGAGCCCCAGGTGGCCGATGTGGCCTGTTTTGAGGGCGGTGATCACGGCGCTGGTGTCGATCAGCCCGCCCCGACTGGTGTTGATCAGCATCACGCCGGGCCTCAGGCGGGCAATGCTCGCCTGATTGATCAGATGGTGGGTGGCGGGGGTGAGCGGGCAATGGAGGGTGATGATGTCGCTCGAGGAGAGCAGGTCGTCGATGGCGACATACCGGACGCCCCGGCCCATGAGGGGAGCATCGGGGTGGGGATCGTGGGCCAGCACATGGCAGCCGAAGCCGAGGAGGATCTCCGCCACGCAGCGGCCGATGTGTCCTGTGCCGATCACGCCGGCGGTTCTGCCGAAGAGATCGAACCCGAGCAGGCCTTCGAGCGAGAAATTGCCGTCTCGCACCCGGTTGAACGCCCGTGGCAGCCGGCGATTGAGGGCGAGGATGAGCCCAAGGGTGTGCTCCGCCACGGCATGGGGGGAATATTCCGGGACGCGGACCACGGGCATATGGAGCCTGGCTGCCGCCACCAGATCGACCCCGTTAAATCCTGCGCAGCGCAGCGTCACCAAACGCACGCCCAGCCCGGAGAGGATCGCGAGCGTCCGGGCATCCAGCCGGTCGTTCACGAAGCAGTTCACCGCGACGGCACCTTCCGCCAGCCGGGCGGTGTCGGCCTCGAGTTGCACCTCAAACCAGCACCACTCGATCGGCGTGCCGGCGGAAGCCCGCAGGAGGAATTCCCGGTCGTAGGCTTTGGTGGAAAAGGCGGCGACACGCATGGGCAGACCCCGGTTGGGCGGGAGGACCGCCCCCTAGCAGGCTGTGGATAAAGTTCAGCATAGCTGGATGCGATGCCCGTCGACCGTGGAAAACCTCGGCTTTTCCACCGGGCGACCGAGTGGAAAAGTGCATGGAGGACTTTTTCCACGGGCAGCTAGTGTATGCCGGCGGGCCGAAAACCGCCGGGAAATGAGCGAAGACAGCCTTGAAACGGCCTCGCGTTGGCACCCTCGGGGGTGCTACGATCCGCCCCACTTCCGGAGACTCCCCAGTGGTATACGCGATCCTTCGTCCGATCCCGCGGTTGGTTTCGTTTTCCGTCGTAGCCGGCAGCCTCGCGTGGCTGTGGGGGGCTGCATGGGCGGTCGCGCAGGCTCCAGTGCCCCCGGTCGCTCAGGTGCCAGCCCGGGTGGCGCAGGTGCCCCAGGCAGCCCCCGGCCAGGTCCCGCAGCGCCCCGCGCCTCCGCTCCAGCCGCAGCTTTCTCCAGAACAGGCTGCGGCCCTCGATCGGCTGCTGGCGGCCTGGGAAACCCGCAACGAGTCGGTCAAGACATGGGCGTGCGGATTCTGGAAATGGGAGTACAACGCCTTCGGTCCGGTGGGCCCCAACGGTGATCGGCTGGCCTTCTCCGAAAGCACCGGCGAGATCAAATATGCCGTTCCCGACAAGGGGCTCTTTCGCGTCAAGGATTCGCAGCAGTGGAACGGGCAGACGGCCCGGTATGAGAAGCGCGTCGGCGACACCGGTGAACACTGGGTTTGCAACGGTACGAGCATCTACGAATACCGCCACAGCGAACGGCAACTCCGCGAGACAAAGCTGCCACCGGAGCTGCGGGGCAAGGCGATCAGCGATGGGCCGTTGCCCTTTCTCTTCAATTCCAAGGCCGACACCCTCAAGCGACGCTATTCGATGCGGATCATCACGCCCCCGGGCGTGAGCGACCAGATCTGGCTGGAGGCCCTCCCCCGCTCGCAGGCCGACGCAGCCAATTTTTCCAAGGTGGAACTCATCCTTATGGCGCGTGATCTGATGCCCTACGCCATCCGTATCTACAAGCCGGGCGGGCAGGACCACGATTCCTATCAATTCGACACCAAAACCAGCCTCATCGACCGGGGGCTCGACATGATTCGCGACTTCTCCAAGCCGGTCACACCGCTGGGCTACACGTTCATCCTCGAGGACGCCTCTGCCGGTGCGCCTCCCGCGCAGCAGACCGCCGGCCAGGCACCGCCTCGGCCTGCCCGCTAGCAAACGGCTCTGGCGGCAGTCCCTGGCCGAGCCCCGGATGACCCGGAGGCGGGTGGCCGGTATACTCTTGCTCTGTGCCAGATGGTCAGCTCGCCGGCCAGCGGTGGAAGCCGCCGCGGCGACGCTCTGATCCAAAACTGTGGCAGACCTTCTTGGTGGTGCCGGAGCGTACGGCTTTGCCGCTGGAAGATGTCCTCCCGAGCCGACCGCATTCTCTTCGATTTTTGAGGCATCCATGGCTTTCGTCGATCCTTCCCACCCGCTCGGTCAACTGCTCCAGCGCGATCAACGCTACAAACTCGACGCCTACCTGTTCGTGTTGGAGGCCCTGACCTATGCCCAGGAAACGCTCGGCATGGGAGAAGAGCCGCCAGCAGAAGACCTCGAAGCAGCCCGGAGCGTGGAGCCTTCAGCAGGCAAACCACGCGCACCATCGGGGAGGCCCCGTCGCAAGCAGGTGGAGCGCCACCTCACCGGACAGCAACTGTGTGAGGCAGCCCGGGCCTATGCCCTGCAGCAGTACGGTTATCTGGCACGCACGGTGTTGTCGACCTGGGGCATCACCACCACTGCCGATTTTGGCGAGATCGTCTTCAACATGATCGAGATCGGTCAGATGCGAAAAACCCGCAAGGATAAGCGGGAGGATTTTCACGACGCATACGACTTCGCCGAAGTCTTTTCCTGCGAACCGGCTTTTGTGGTTCCGGACAGCGTGTTGTGACCGACGCAGTCTGCCCCAGTTCGTGGGCTCCGGGAGTTGACGCATGGCCAAATCGAGCACGGAGATAAGCCCACCAAAGGCCTCCGTCGGCGGGGGCCGGCAGCGGCGGCGGTTTGTGGTTGTCTGTGCGGCCGAGGCGGTATGGCTTATGGTGCTGGCTTGGATGGCGATACGGTCCTGACGGCAGGGAGGGCCGACCCCTGATGACGGCCCCGGTCGGTCGGTGCGCTACCGCGGTGAGGAAACATCCATGAACACCCTGCTCGATCGCGTTCCGCTGTGGATCGCCGTGGTGCCGTTGGGGCTCTATTTTCTCTGGCTGGCCGCCGCGCATTGTCGGCGGCATCCGCTGGTGGTGTCCGGGGTTGGGGATGGCGTCGGACTGGGGTTGGGTCTGGTGGGGCTGGTGATGGCGGGGCCCTTGGCGCTGGTGAGACCTGCCGCGGGCAGTTCCCCCTGGATCTGGCCGATGCTCGTGCTGGTGTTTGCCCTGCTGGTGGCGCTCTGCGTGCTGGTGTCGCGCCCGCGACTTGTCATCTACAACATCTCGGTCGAGCAACTCCGCCCGGTGGTGGTGGAGGTGGCCTCGTCTCTCGATCCGGCAGTGCGCTGGGCCGGCGAAAGCGCTGCGCTCCCCTCCCGCGGATTCCAGTTGCACATCGATGGCGACGGCTCCATGCGCAGTGCCAGTGTCGTGGCCATCGTGGGACGATCGTCGCAGGAAGGCTGGATCGAATTCAGCCGCCGCCTGCGCCGCGCCGTGGCACGGCTGCAGGTGCGTCGCAATCCCTGGGGCCTCTGCTTCGCCGCGATCGGCATAATGCTGCTCGGTTTTGCCCTCTGGCACGCCCTCGGCCTGTCGTTGGAATCGTTCATCCCCCGGCGATTCCTGATCTCGTAGCTCCGGGTCTCATCACTCCCGGCCTCATCGAGTCTGCACCACTGTTTTTACACCACTGTTTTGCCTCACCGGGAGTACGTCCGATGACCCTGCCCGTCGACCTTTCGGCCCATGAAATCAACGTGCCTGTGGTGGTGCGGAATGCCCCTCCGGCGAGGCTCTATGAAGATGCCGTGACCCGCGAGCATGCGGCGATCATGGCCAGTGGCGCCATCGCCATTCGGTCTGGGGCCAAGACCGGGCGGAGCCCGCTGGACAAGCACGTGGTGCGGAACCCCACCTCTGAAAAGGATGTCTGGTGGGGCGCTGTCAATCGGCCCATCGAGGATCATACATTCCTCCTCAATCGGCAGCGGGCCATCGATTATCTCAACACGCGTGACCAGATCTATGTGTGCGACGGATACGCCGGCTGGGATCCCCGCTTGCGCGTGAAGATTCGGGTAATCTGCGCGCGAGCCTACCACGCGCTTTACATGCACAACATGCTCATTCGGCCGACGCTCGAGGAGCTGGAGGGGTTTGGCACGCCAGACTATGTGATCTACAACGCCGGCCAATTTCCTGCCAACCCGCTGACGGCCCAGATGACCAGTCGCACCAGCATCGATCTGTGCCTGGAACGCCGCGAACAGGTGATTCTGGGGAGCGAATATGCCGGTGAGATGAAGAAGGGCGTCTTCACGCTGATGCATTGGTTGCTGCCGGCTCGCAATGTGCTGTCGATGCACTGCTCCGCCAATCAGGGGCCGGGGAGCGATGGCGCTGTGGCCCTGTTTTTCGGGCTCTCCGGCACCGGCAAGACCACGCTCTCGGCCGATCCCTCGCGGCGACTCATCGGCGACGATGAGCATGGTTGGAGCGACTCCGGCATCTTCAATATCGAAGGGGGATGCTACGCCAAGTGCATCCACCTTTCGCCGCAGAAGGAACCGGAGATCCATGCAGCCATCCGCTTCGGAACGGTGCTGGAGAATGTGGTGTATGACGAGCACACGCGCCTGGTCGATTTCGATTCGGGCGCCATCACGGAGAACACCCGGGCTGCCTATCCGATCGAGTTCATCGACAACGCGCTGGTGCCCTGCGTGGCGGGCCACCCCCGCAACTGCATTTTCCTCACCTGCGATGCTTCAGGAGTGCTGCCCCCGGTGAGCCGGCTGTCGCACGAGCAGGCGATGTATCACTTCATTTCCGGCTACACTGCGCGGGTGGCGGGCACCGAGATGGGCGTGGTGGAACCGCAGGCGGCCTTCTCCGCCTGCTTCAGCGCGGCTTTTCTCGTGCGGCATCCGGCCGTGTACGCCCGCATGCTGGCCGACAAACTCCGTCAGCATGGCGCCGCCGCATGGTTGGTGAACACCGGATGGACCGGGGGGCCGTATGGAGTGGGCAACCGGATCGACCTGGCGGTCACGCGGCGCATCATCGATGCCATTCACTCAGGCGTTCTCACCCAAGCTCCTGTGGCGCGCGATGCGGTGTTTGGTCTCGATGCGGTGCTGGAGGTGCCGGGGGTCGACAGCCGACTGCTCTCTCCGCAGCGCGCCTGGCAGAATCCCGCCGCCTGGGAACAGGCTGCCCGCTGTCTGGCGGGGAAGTTTCGCGACAACTTCAGCGCCTATGCCCTGGAGGCAGGCGCCGATGTGCTGGCGGCAGGCCCAGTGGCGTAAGCCCGGCGGGGGGCGCCCAGTTTTTTGACGCTCTGCGTTGCGATCGCCTAGCAGGCTGTGGATAAAGTACTCGCCGCCGGATGCGGCGCTGGTCGACCCAGGAAACCCTCGGCGTTTCCTGCGGTCGGCCGAGTGGACTGTCTTCAAATCCAGAGGGTCAGGGATGACTTTTTCCACGGACTGCTAGATTGAGGAAGATGGGCTTTGGTTTTTTCACACAGGAGCGGTTGCCATGTTCTGGATGAAAGTCTGTGCCGTGATGGTTGTCGGTTCGCTGGCGCTGGGCAGCGCGGTGGGGGCCGAGGCGGCCTCGCCGCTGGTCGGTGAGATGAAGAAGATCGACGGCAAGCCGGTCGATCTGTCGAGCTACAAGGGGAAGGTGGTGCTGATCGTCAATGTGGCCAGCAAGTGCGGCTACACGAATCAGTACACCGGCCTGCAGAAGCTTTACGATTCCTACAAGGACAAAGGGCTCGTTGTGCTCGGGTTTCCGGCCAATGAATTTGGCGGCCAGGAACCGGGCAGCGATACCGACATCGCCACGTTCTGCTCGACCAAGTATGGCGTGACGTTCGACATGTTTTCCAAGATCGTCGTCAAGGGGCCCGACAAGGCTCCGCTCTACAAGTCGCTGACCGAAACAGCCACGCCTGCGGGTGATGTGAAGTGGAATTTCGAGAAATTCCTGATCGGCCGCGACGGCGCCATCCTGGGGCGGTTTGCTTCGGGAGTTGCGCCCGAGGATGCCAAGCTGAAGGATGCGATCGAAGCCGCGTTGAAGGCCAACTGATCCACCGCGATCCCGCTGGGGGCGCCGGTTAGGCCGCCTGCGATTCGCTTCGGGAGACCAGGGCACTGCCCCCTTGGATTGTGCGTTTCACGATCCAAGGGGGACGGCTCTGCACTTCGCGGTAGGTACGGACCACATACTCGCCCACGAGCGACACGCAGGCGGTTTGGATCGCGCCCAGCAGGGCGGCCACGGCCACCACCGCTGCCAGCGAGACGCCCTCGCCAGTCGACGGGGAGAGGCAGGCGACGACGCCAGCGGTAGATCCGGCCGCCGCCAGCAGTCCGGCCACCACCCACGTCAGGCGGAGTGGGGTGTCGGAGGAGAGGACCACGGCATCCCCCGCCAACGCCAGAAGTTTGCGGATCGAGTATTTGGTTTCCCCTGCGACGCGGGCGTGACGGTCATACCAGATCGGTTCCTGACGGAATCCCGCCCACGCAACGAGCGAGCGGAGATAGCGGCGCTTTTCCGGCAGGGCGCACACGGCATCGACCACGGCCCGGTCGAGCAGTTTGAAATCGCCGGTGTCGACCGGGATCGGGTGCGGCACCAGGCGGGCCATGAGGCGGTGGAAGAGGCTGGCTGTCAGCAGCTTGAAGGCCGTTTCCCCCTCCCGTGACCGGCGGCGTCCGTAGGCCACATCGACCCCCTGCTGCCAGGCCCGCACCATCTCTGGGATCACCTCGGGCGGGTCCTGGAGATCGGCATCGATGATCACCACGGCGTCCCCGTGGGCATGGGCCAGCCCCGCCGACATGGCAGCCTGTTGGCCAAAGTTTCGCGCCAGTTCCAGCACGTGGGCGCGGGGATCCCCGGCGGCGATGGCTTCCAGCCGGGCCAGCGTCGAATCGCGACTGCCATCATCGATATAGATGATTTCAAACTCCATCCCGGTGCGCAAGAGCTCTGTCACGAGGCGCCGGTGCGTCAGTTCGATCACCGCCTCCTCGTTGTGGCAGGGAACCACCACCGACAGCCGGCTGGAGGCACAGCGCGAGGCGCAGCCTGGCTCTGGCGTGGGAGTGAGACGGGGCAGGGGTGTGGTGTGGGGGTGGCTCATCGGGCAAGGCTCCGGGGGATGGCACCGAGGGCCTGCGGGGAGGCTGTGGTCCCCAGCAGTAGGAAATCGTGATCTTTAAACAGCGGGTGGGCGCGCCCCACGATGCCGATGTTCGCCGGCAATTGGGGGGAGATATGGGAGAGGTGGTCCTCCCGTACCAGCAGCACGCAGTCGCTGCCGGAGGAAATGAAGCGCAGGGCCGCTTCCGGCTGATCGTAGTAGCATTCGGTGACGAGACCGTTGGCGTAGTAGACGACGTTGGGCGTGATCTGCGGGAAAGTGCCGATCCGGGCCCGGCCGCCGACATGCTCATGGGCCTGCTCGACCAATCCCGGCAGCACGTTGGCCCCGGCGAGCCGCCAGGCGGCCGGCCCCACTGCCAGTCCTGTGAACAGCAGGCTGGTGGCGGTGAACGCGGCCACCGGTTCGAGCAGATTGCGGCGGGCTGCCCACCAGCAGGCGGCCGCGCCCAGCAGCGGCACCAGGCCGACCAGAGCCGCCGGCTCGGCCCGATGCAGGCCGTAGCGGGCGGCGACGAGCACTGTGACCGCCGTGGCTATCCCGCCGAAGGCCAGCCAGCCGAGCCCCGCGGCCATGCAGCGGGGATGGGTCCAGCGGCCGCGTCGAATCGCCTCGGCGCCAAGCACGCCCACCAAGAGCGCTGCAGCCGGGTAGGCGGGCAGAACATAGTTGGGCAGTTTGGTGGCCGCCGCGGAGAAGGCCCCCACCCACACACAGATCCAGACCAGCGTCAGCCCCAGAGCGTGGGTGACGGCCGTGGTTTCGGTGCGTTTCCACACCCGCCACAGCCCCTCCACGATCGCCAGCGGCAGATAGCACGACCAGGGAAAGAAGCCCACGAGCATCGCCAGTGGGTGGAACAGAAAGCTGCCGCGGTGATTTTCCATCGGGGCGGCAAACCGGCCAATGTTGTGGATCAGGAAGAAACCGGCCGGCCACTCGCCCGATGTGCGCAGTCCCACCGCCACGTACCAGGGGGCGGCCACGGCCAACATGGCCAGTGTGATGATGCCGGGCCGCAATGTTCTGACGGTGTCGACCACCGCACCGAGGGCTGCCTTGGGGAGCGTGGCTGGAGCCAATGTGGGCGCCGCGCCAGACCGGCGCCTGCCGAAAGCGATCCACCATGCCCAGGGAGCGAGCACCGCCATGGGGCCCACAAAGCCCACCGGCCCTTTGCAGAGAACTGCCAGCCCTGTCAGGGCCCCGATCACGCCCGCTTGGCGGGCCGTCAGCCGGGGAGCCGATGTGGGCCCAGTGCCGGCTACGAGCGGTGTCCCCGGGGGCAGAAAAGCCTCGGCAGCCAGGAGTGTGGCCCAGGCAGTGAGTGCCGTGAGGATCGTGTCAGGGGTGGCGGCATGGGCTTCGATACCCACGAGCAAACAGCCGACATACGCCAAGGCAGCCACGATTCCGGCGGCAGGGGAAAACCAGAGCGTGCCAGCCCGCAACAGCGCCAAGGCGGTGGCGAGCACTGCCAGGGCGGCGGGGAGGCGGGCGGCCATTTCACCTGTGCCGAGCACCGCGTAGGAGGCCGCCATGCACCAGTGCATCAGCACCGGCTTGTCGACCGCCAGCGTGCCGTTGTACATCGGCACCACCCAGTCGCCAGTTTCGAGCATCGTGCGGGCGATGGCTGCAAAGCGGGGCTCGTCCTCATCCCAGAAGGCGGTCGGGGCAAACCCCAGCGCGAGGCAGGCCACGGTGGCCAGCACCACCAGCCAGAATGGATGGCGCAGGAGAGCCGTCAGGCCCTTGGCACCCGTGGGGGCTGGTGCGGTGGAGACTATTTTATTCATTGGGGTGACGGTGGCGCGAGGCATGCCAGTGGATTCTCCGGAGCAGGCGGACGGGAGGGGCCGATCAGCAGCAGGTCGTGGGCAAAGAGCAGTTTCACCCGATCGATAACAGCGAAGCCCGGGGGGAACGGCTTGGGAAGGTTCACCACATAGCGGCTGTCCACGACGAGATGCGTGTCGGGGTGCTGCGTGAGGTGGGAGGTGATTTCGGCGGTGGAATCGAGTTGTTGGATCGTCGTGCCGGCGTAGAAGACAACGCTCGGTGGCACGGTGCCAAACCCGGCCCAGGCGTCGGCGGCGGGGCGGTCTGCGAGGCTGGTGACCAGTTCCTTCGGGCCCCGTGCTCCGCCCCCGACAAGCGATCCGCCCCACGCTGCCAGAGCGGCTACCCACACGCAGGCAGTCAAGGCCAGAGCGGTCAGGGCCCGGGGCCGCCGCTGACTGGTCTGGCAGTGCCAGGCGAACCCCGCGGCAGCCAGAGGCACCAATCCCAGCCATCCCAGCCGCGCCAGTTCCGGGGCGACGGCCCGCGCCGCCAGGGGGATTCCGATCGTGAATCCAACGCCCACCACACCCAGAATCAGCCACGCGGTCCGCATGACCAGTTCGAGTGCCTGCTCCGGATGGCGGCACCAACGCACGCACGAGATGTCACCGCGGGCCCAGTCGGAGAGAAAGAGGCCGGTGAGCACTGCGAGTGCCGGGTAGGCTGGCCACACATAGCCGGGGAGTTTTGTGCCCGCGCAGGAGAAGGCGATCACCCAGGTGAAAAACCAGCAGAGCGCCAGCCGCAGGCCGGGCTGGCGGGCATCGCTGCGGGGCGAACGCAGAACGCCCGCCGCATGGGCGAAGACGGCCGCGAGCACGATCGACCAGGGAAAGAAGCCGACGGCGATCACGGCAGGATAGTAGAGCAGCGACGATCCCCCATGCCCCTCCATCGGCTCGGCAAAGCGGTGGACGTTGTGCACCATGATAAAGCCATGCAGCCAGGCGCCGCCGGTGCGCAGGGTGACCCAGGCATACCAAGGGGCAGCCACTCCAGCGGCAGCGGCCAGAATCGAGAGCGGATGGAGGCCACAGCGGGCCTGCTGCAGCCAGGTGAAGCAGGCCTGGCGCACCGCGAGCCAGCGATTCGCAGCGGTGGTCTCCGGCAGTCCGATGGCTGCCTGCCAGCCGGCAAAGGCTGCCAACGACGCCAGCGGCAGGCAGAGGCCGACCGGTCCCTTGGCCAGAATAGCCAGTCCACAGGCGGCCCCCACGCCCCACGCCTGTCCCCTCGACAGTGGCCGCAGGCCCCCGCCGGCCCAGTTGCGTGTCACGGTGCGCGCAAAGCACCACAGTGCCAGGGTGGTGAGAAACAGCAGCGGGGCGTCGGGCGTCGCCGTCCGGCCCCCCAGGGCGGTCCATAGGCAGGAGGCCATCGCCAGCCCCCCCAGCAGGCCGGCCTGAGGGTTGAAGAGATCGACGCCGATCCGCCAGGTCAGCAGGCAGGTGCCGATCGAGAGCAGGGCCGATCCCAGCCGGGCGCCGGTCTCGTTTCGACCCGCCAGCGTGAAGCCAGCCATCTGCACCCAGTTGACCAGGGCCGGCTTTTCGATCCGCAGCCTGCCGTTAAAGGTTGGCACCACCCAGTCGCCCCGATCGAGCATGGCCTGCGTGCAGGCAGCATTTTTCGGCTCGTCCTCGTCCCAGAGAGCCGGTCCGCCCAGATTTGTGAGCAGCACCAGGGCGGCCACAGTGGCGACAGCAGGTGCGTGCAGGCGGGGCGTGAGCACGGGGGAACACCCTTCGGGGAACGCTGAAAACAGGCCCGGCAGACCACATTGAGCCGGGCTGGAAAGCGGGTCGGGAGGGTAGGCGGGCGGCATATTGGAGGTCAAGCCGTTCGGAGGGGCTTTTTTTGCGGGCTTTCGGCCGGTTGACCCGCTGACGTGGACGGGTATGTTCAACAGTTCCCCGCTTGATGCGGGCGATATCTTTTTGGGAGTGCGCCCGTTGGCTGATGCGAATCCGGACGAGAACGCCGACCAGAATGCCCCTCAAGATTCAACTCGAGGGGAGGGATTGGGCTCCAGCCCGACCGGTGCCAGTGGCGCTGGTGCCCCGGGGGATAACATCCTCCGCGACAGTTCTGGCGGTCGGCTGATTGAAATGCCGATCGAGCAGGAGCTCAAAGAGAGCTACCTCACTTACGCCATGAGCGTGATCGTCTCGCGGGCCCTGCCCGACGTGCGCGACGGCCTCAAGCCATCCCAGCGGCGGATCTTGGTGGCGATGAACGATCTCAACCTCTCCCCCGGGGCGGCTCGGGTGAAGTGCGCCAAGATCTCTGGCGATACCAGCGGCAACTACCACCCGCACGGCGAGAGCGTGATCTACCCAACGCTGGTGCGCATGGCCCAGGAATGGAACATGCGCCATGTGCTCATCGACAAGCAGGGCAATTTCGGTTCGATCGCGGGACTGCCTGCAGCCGCGATGCGGTATACCGAGGCCCGGCTTTCACCCATTGCGTCGATGATGCTCGACGACATTGAACTCGACACAGTCGACTACGTTCCGACCTACGACGAACGCAACACTGAACCGGTCGTGCTGCCGAGCCGATTCCCCAATCTGGTTGTCAATGGAGCCGGCGGTATTGCCGTCGGCATGGCGACGAGCATTCCGCCCCACAATCTGGGTGAGGTCTGCCGGGCGCTGGTGCGGATGATCGATGCGCCTGACGTGTCGATGGCCGAACTGCTCGAAATCGTTCCGGGCCCTGATTTCCCCACCGGCGGGATCGTGATGGGCCGCGAGGCGCTGGTCCGCGGCTACATCACCGGGCGCAGCACGATCACGTTGCGGGCCCGGGCTCTGGTGGAGGAGTTCGGCAAAAACCGAAACCGGATCGTCGTTACCGAGGTTCCCTACCAGCAGTCGCGGGATGCCATCGAGGAGAAGATCGCGGAACTGGTCACCGAGGATCGCATCAAGGGCATTTCGGCGATCCGCAACGAGAGCGATCTGAAGGAGCCCGTGCGGCTGATCCTCGAGCTGAAGCGGGATGCCGATCCCGAGGTTGTCCTCAACCAGCTCTACCAGTTCTCCCCGCTGCAGACGACGTTTTCGCTGATCTTCCTGGCGCTGGTGGACGGCAAGCCGCGGATGCTCTCCTTCAAGAATCTCCTGGAGGAGTTTCTGCGCCACCGCACCGCGGTGCTGCGCCGGCGCACGCAATTCCTTCTGCAGAGAGCCCGCAGCCGCAAGCACACGCTGGAGGGATTGCTCGTTGCGCTGGCCAACCTCGATGAGGTGATCCAGATCATTCGCAGCTCCCGCTCGCAGGCCGAGGCCAAGGAGCGGCTGACCCACATCCAGACGCCGGCAGCGCTTCTGGAGCGGGCTCTGGGGGCCGACGGCTTCGCGATGCTGCAGACGGAGCGGGGAGTGGCCGAGACCTACGGCCTTTCGCCAGTGCAGGCCGATGCGATTCTGCGGCTGACGCTGGGGCAGTTGGTGAATCTCGAGCAGGAGAAGCTTTCCGGCGAACACCGCGAACTGCTCGTCAAGATGGGCGATTTTCAGCGGCTGCTGTCCAGCGAGGCGAATATTCGCGGCTTGATCCGAGCCGAGCTGGTGGAGCTCGAGGAGAAGTATGGCGAGGACCGGCGCACGGAAATCAGCGGTGATGCCGGCGATATCCGCGACATGGCGGAGCTGATCACGGAAGCCACGATGGTGGTGACCATCAGCCGTGCCGGATACATCAAGCGCACGGCGGCCGACACCTATCGAGCCCAGCGACGCGGGGGCAAGGGCCTCACCGGAGCCCGGAGCGACGATGAGGATCCGATCGAGCACCTCTTCGTGGCGAGCACGCACGACTGGTTGCTGGTGTTCACCACGCTGGGGAAGGTCTTTTCCATGCGGGTGTTCGAGCTCCCCGAACTGGCCCGCGATGCCAAGGGACGGGCGCTGGTCAATCTGCTGGAATTCGAGCCTGGTGAGAAAGTGGCCGACTGTCGGGCCGTGGGGGGCTTTGAAGACCCACAGCAGTGCCTGATGCTCGCCACCCGCTCCGGCATGGTGAAAAAGACGGCGCTGGAAGAATACAGACGCCGGCGCACGAAGGGGCTCATAGCCGTGAAACTCCGGGAGGGAGACGAACTGATCGATGCCGTTGTCACCAAGCCTGGTGATGAACTGGTGCTGGCCACTGCCAAGGGGATGGCGATCCGTTTTCCCGAATCGGATGTGCGTCCCACCGGTCGCGACACCAGCGGCGTGCGGGGCATCAAGCTGACGGCCGGCGACCAGCTCGTGGGCATGGTGGTGGCCGATCCGGAGGCCACCCTCCTCACGGTCTGCGAGCAGGGCTATGGCAAACGCACCCCGTTTGGGGCGGGAACGGAACTGACCGGTCCGGCGCCGCTCGCGGATGATGCCGCCGGGGAAGGGGCTCTCGACGCCGTGGCGGGAAGCGAGCCGACTGACGGCGGCGGTGCGGAGGCCGATGCGGAGGACGAGAGCGGGTCGAGTGCCGCTCGTTACCGCACCCAGCATCGGGGCGGCAAGGGCGTCCGCGACATCAAGACCACCAAACGCAACGGTTCTGTCGTGTCGATCGTGGCGGTGCGGGATGCCGATCAGGTTTTGATGATGACCTCGCACGGCAAGATTCAGCGGGTGAACGTCCACGAGATCAAGTCGATCGGCCGGAACACGCAGGGCGTGCGGATCATGCGGGTCGATGACGGTGACTCTCTGGCGGCTGTGGTGCCAGTGCCGCCCAGCGAGCAGGAGGAGGCTGTCGACGCGATTCCCGCCGAGGGGCCGCCGGATTCCCCGCCGACGTAAGGGTGACCAGCTCCGGAGAAGGAGCGGTCGCCTGACAGCCGGGAATATCGTGATGCGGCCGCCGGTTTACGCGGTTCATTTTCAGCAGGAGATTCTGATCGATGCGCATTGCAGTGGTTGGCACCGGGTATGTGGGCCTCGTCTCAGGGACCTGTTTCTCTGATAGCGGCAACACCGTCACCTGTCTGGACATCAATGCCGCCAAGATCGAGCGTCTCAACCGGGGCGAGGTGCCGATCTATGAACCGGGGCTTGAGGAATTGGTGGAACGCAACCGGAAGGCCGGTCGGCTGCTCTTCACCACCGATACCCAGCGGGCGATCAGCACCGCAGAGATCGTGTTTCTCGCCGTCGGCACGCCCCCTGCGGCCGACGGTTCGGCCGATCTGACAGCCCTGTGGGCGGTGGTCGACGCGATCGCCCCATATCTGCACGCACAGGCAGTGGTGGTCACCAAGAGCACGGTGCCGGTCGGCACCTGCGCCGGCATCGAACGCCGCCTGCTCCAGCGCACCGGGCGGAACTGCCACGTGGCCAGCAACCCCGAATTCCTCAAGGAGGGGGCTGCCATCGAGGATTTTCAGAAGCCCGATCGGGTGGTGGTGGGAGTGCGTTCGCCCGCTGTGGCCGATGTGCTAAAAAATCTCTATCTGCCCTATCTCCGCACGGAGAACCCGTTTCTGGTCATGTCGCCCGAGAGTGCGGAGATGACCAAATACGTGGCCAATGCGCTGCTTTCGACCAAGATCAGTTTCATCAACGAGGTGGCCAATCTCTGCGAACGCATGGAAGCCGATATCGACGAGGTGCGACGCGGCATTGGGCACGATCGGCGGATCGGGTTTGCCTTTCTCTTCCCGGGGGTCGGCTACGGCGGGAGTTGCTTTCCCAAGGATGTGCAGGCGCTGGCGGCCATGGCCCGCGACAAGGGAATTGTTCCCAGGGTGCTGATGGCCGTTCACGACACAAACCTGGCGCAGAAACGGGTTTTGGGGGAAAAGATTCTGGCCCATTTCGGCGGCACATTGCGGGGGCGGAAGGTGGCGGTGTGGGGACTGGCATTCAAGCCCCGCACCGACGATATCCGCGATGCTCCAGCCCTCGATCTCATCGACCAATTGCTCGCAGCGGGAGCGGAGGTGACCGTCTTCGACCCGGAGGCGATGGAGAATGCCCGGGCCCTGTACGGTGCGCGAATCAAATACTCGGAGCAGGCCATCGATGCTCTCACCGGTGCCGACTGCTTGGCGATCGTGACGGAGTGGAACGATTTCCGCCGTCCCGACTTTGAAGAAATGGCCCGCAGAATGCCCTCGCGCACGATCTTCGACGGCCGCAATCTCTACGTGCCCGCCGAGATGCGGAGCCTCGGATTCGCCTACCATTCGATCGGCAAGGCGCCGGTGCTGCCGGGATGAAGCCCGGTTTCGCGTTCCAACTTGAGTCTGCCAGCCCCAGCGGGGCCCGCGCCGGTGTGCTGACCACGCCCCACGGTTCTGTGCCCACACCCCTGTTCATGCCGGTGGCCACCGCGGCCACGGTCAAGGGGGTTGATATTGGCCGGGTGGCCGAGACGGGCGCCGGCATGGTGCTGGAGAACGCCTACCATCTCCACCTGCGCCCCGGCGAGGACGTGGTCGCCAAGGCAGGGGGCGTCGGGCGCTTCATGGGATGGAGTGGTCCCACGCTCACCGACAGCGGTGGGTTTCAGGTCTTCAGTCTGGCCCAGCAGGTGCGGGTGACGGAGGAGGGGGCCTTTTTTCGCTCGCACCTCGATGGCAGCGCAGTCGACTTCACCCCCGAGGCGTCGATGCGGATTCAGCAGCGCATTGGTGCCGACATCGCCATGCAACTCGACCACGTGATCGCGCTGCCGGCGCCGCGGGAAGCGGTGGAGGACGCTATGCGAAGATCGCTCCGCTGGGCGGAGCGCTGCCTCGCCGCGCACGACCGACCTGATCAGGCGCTCTTTGGGATCGTGCAGGGGGGGCTGGAACCCGATCTGCGCAGGGAGAGCGCCGCGGGGTTGTGCGTCCTGCCTTTCGCGGGCTATGCCGTGGGGGGGCTCTCGGTGGGCGAGGGACCCGAGGCGATGGTGGCGGCACTGGCGGCCACAGTTCCCCATCTTCCCGCCGACAAACCGCGGTATCTCATGGGAGTCGGCCAGCCACAGGACATCATCGCGGCGGTGGCGGCGGGCATCGATATGTTCGACTGCGTGTTGCCCACCCGCTGCGGTCGCAACTCGCTGGTCTACACGTTTCGGGGGCCCCTGCGCCTGCGCAATGCCTGCCATGCCGTCGACGGGCAACCGCTGGAGGAGGGATGCCCCTGCCGGGCCTGCCTCCACAGCCGCAGCTACATCAGGCATCTGTTTCTCTCCGGCGAGATGCTCGGCCCGATTCTGGCCTCGATTCATAACCTCACCTTCTACCAGCGGTTGGTGGCCAGGTTGCGGGGGGCGATTCTCGCCGGAAACTTCCCGGCCGTCTGCCAGGAACTGCTGGCGGGGCTCACCCGCGAGAGCAACGCTCAGGAAGAGCATTGAGGACCTGAAGGATGGGGCCGATTGGCCTCACGCGGGGCCGGTCTTGTCCGACCTCCGCAAGGCCCGATACATTTGCAGTTTCGGCATACCGTTCCCAAGGCTCCAAATCCGATGCATCCACCCAGTTTCCTCTCTGCCCCGCTCGGCCTGCTGTCAGGGGAGTTCCCTGGCCCCGGCCTCTCCTGTCCCGTTCTGCTGGGACAGGCGGCCGCATCGGGCGATGGTTCCCCGCTGCAGATGCTTCTCAACGTACTGCCGATGGTGGTCGTGGCGGCGGCTGCGTGGATGCTGCTCTACAAGCCGGAGCGGGATCGGATGCAGCGGCAAACGGCCATGATCGCCGCGCTCAAGAAAAATGATCGGGTGGTGACCTCCGGTGGCATGTACGGCACGGTGGCCAACGTCGACCGCGAAGCGGATCGGGTGACACTCAAGGTCGACGACGCCGGCTCGGTCAAGATTGCCGTCACTGTGGCCAGCATCGCCCGGGTGCTGGATGCGGAGGCCGATACTTCCGGATCAGTGAATTAGTTTGAAGATTGGGCACTCTGGGGCTCACCACAGGCACTTCCCCAGAGCCCCCCACGCACACCTCGATTCCACGTAGCGCCGGCAGGCCGGCACCATCCACTTCCACTGCACTCAAACCTGCATCGAAAGCCGAAAGAGAGTCAGAGTTTCATGAATCTCCCACCAATCAGTCTTCTGTTTGCCCAGGCCGCCGCCGCGGTGCCAGTTGCGGCCACCAACCTGCCCTGGTGGCGCGAGGGGTGGGTGATGTGGTTGATCACGCTGCTGACCGTGGCCGTGCCGACGCTCCTGGCGTGGGTGATGGCGAAGTCTCTGCGGGCCTCCGATATGTGGGGCCGGATCGCCACGGTGTTGGTGGCGCTGGCGGCGGGCTGCGTGATCATTGCGCTGGGCTGGCCGCCGAGAATGGGCATCGACCTCAAGGGGGGCGTGATCCTCATTTATGAAATCGATGCCTCCAAGCAGGTCGCCGGACAGGTGGACGACAGCATGGGCAGGATTCAGCAACTGCTTGCCACCCAGGATGGTCCGCAGGGGGTCGCCACGCAGACTGCCGATGGGCGGATCGCCGTCCGCCTCAACACCACCGATACGGTGGCCCGCGAAGCCTTCGTGAAGGGGGTGGAGCAGCTCGACTTCGGTGGGGCCCAGGTCCGGCTGGCACGGCAGGCCTCTGTCGGCGACGCCATGGAGATGGAGTTTCTCGTCCGGGGGCAGCAGGCCCCGGTCGATATGGACAAGCTCGTGGCTGCCGTGAGCCGCCGCGTGAATCCGGGCGGGCAGAAGGAAGTGACCGTTCGCCGGTTCGGCCTCGATCAGCTGGAAGTGATCGTGCCGGAAGTCGATCAGTCGGAAGTCGAGATGATCAAGCGGATCGTCTCGAGCGCCGGCGTGCTGGAGTTCCGGATCACCGCCAACCCCGAGGATCCGCGGCACCGCCGGGTGATCGAGTTGGCCGGGCAGACAGCCGGGAGCACGGTCAGCGATGCCGGCTCGCCTGTTGGCCGCTGGGCCCAGTTGGACACAGCCAAGATCAATCCTGCCGAGGACCGGGGGCTCGTGACCCGCACCGCTCCTGATGGGCGGGTGGAGGTGCTGATGGTGCTCGACCGCTTCAACGTCACCGGCGGCTATCTCTCCAGAGCCCTGTCGAGCTACGACAGCAACATGCAGCCGTGCGTGAACTTTTCGTTCAACTCCGCCGGGGCGGCGCTCTTTGGAACACTCACCTCGCAAAATCTTCCCGATCCCTCCAATCGGCTCACCAGCCGGCTGGGCATTCTGCTGGACGATGTGTTGCTCTCGGCCCCCACGATCCGCAGCGCGATCTCCGGCGACGGCCAGATCACCGGTTCGTTCAAGCAGGCTGACGTCGATTACCTGATCGGCGTGCTCAATGCCGGCAGCCTGCCTGCAGCACTCTACAGCCAGCCGATCAGCGAGCAGCGCATCAGCCCACAGCTCGGCGAAGACACCATCCGCTCCGGTGCTCGGGCGATGATTTTGGCGACGATCGTGGTGCTGGCGTTCATGCTCTCCTATTACCGCTTTTCCGGACTGGTGGCCGATCTGGCGGTGCTGCTCAATATTGTGCTGGTGGTTGCCCTGATGATCTCGATCAAGGCCGCCTTCACGCTGGCAGGGCTGGCAGGGCTTGTGCTCTCGGTCGGCATGGCGGTCGACGCCAACGTTCTCATCTATGAACGGATGCGGGAGGAGACCGACCGGGGGGCGGCTTTGCGGATGGCGATCCGCAACGGCTTCCAGAGGGCTTTTGCGACGATCGTCGATTCCAATCTCACCACGCTCATCACCGGATTTGTGCTGTTTGCCATCGGCACCGATCAGTTGAAGGGTTTTGCCGTGACGCTCATCCTCGGCCTGACGCTCAATCTCTTCACGGCGGTATTTTGTTCCCGCGTGATGTTTGATCTGGCCGAGCGGAATCGCTGGATCACGAAGCTTTCGATGGCCCGCTTTTTCGGTCAGCCCAACTTCCAGTTTGTGTCGTGGGTGCGGCCAGCCATTATTGGGTCAACGCTCTTTATCCTGCTTGGACTCGCCGGCGCCATGCAGCGTGGGCAGGGGCTCTTCGATATCGATTTCACCGGCGGCTCGAGCGTGCAGGTGGCGTTCAAGAAAGGCCAGACTCCAGATATCTCCGCCGTACGTGATGCGGTCTCTGTGTTGCCCGATGCGGCCGTCAGCGCCGTCAGGTCGGAGGGGGCGTCTGAAGAGGCCGTGACCTACAAGATCGACACCTCGCTGCGTGACGATGCCGCTGTGGAGCGGACGCTGCAGGAAGTGTTTCCGGGG
>CAISJI010000035.1 GCA_903885565.1 uncultured Planctomycetaceae bacterium | reverse complement strand
TTGGCGACCGATTGGGAGGCCCTTCCGACTGGGGCCATCGCTCGGGGTTGCTTAACTAAGCAGCCAGAGAAAACTGAGCTTCGGCAATTGAAGCTTGGTCGACTTTTAACGTGGCCAGCCGACCAACCACGACACGCAATCTGAACCTCTTGCCATCCGGTCGAAACCAGTACGCCCCCAAACAAACAACCAGTGGGGTGGCCAGTGGGGAGCCGGCCGCCCGAGCCATCGATCACTTCTTGAGAACCAAACCTCAAGGACTTGCGAGCCGGCAGAGCCGGCCTTGCGAGCCACTCTTTCACCGCGGGACTGTCCCAAAGGAAAAACCAGAAGAAAGTCCCGCGGAAAGTCTGTCAGGACCGGCCAAACCAGCCGCTGACTTTTCCATCCTAGCAAATCTCCCTGTCTGTATCGGTCGAATCGCGGCAGAGCCATTATTTTTAGGCTGGCGGGCCTTCCAGCCCCATGCCGGACAGTGCCCGGCGCGGGATAGTGGAACAGTGGCGGCAAGCGTTGTCCGTCGCCCGCCCGAATTTTGCCCAGTTGACTGAAATTCCATGGCATCCGTACGCTTCACTAGGTCGTCCTCACGCTGTCATTCCTCCGGCAGCGTCCTTTTTGGTGTGTTTCCCATGTATGCCGTCAGCCGGTTGGTTCGTCGGTGGGGATTGGCGCTTGTCGCCTTTTCGGCAAGCCTGCCTGCTGCCGCCGATGCCCAGGAATGGGCGAACAAGATGTTTTCAGTCACCAGCCATAATTTCGGCACGGTGGCACGGGGTTCCAAGACGGAATACCGGTTCACGTTCCGCAACCTCTACAAGGAGGATCTGCACGTCGTCGGGGTGCGGACCAGTTGTGGCTGCACAGCCCCCTCCGTGTCGAAGAACGATCTCAAGACCCACGAAACCGCCGACATCGTGGCCGCCTTCAATACGCGCACATTCCTCGGTCAGCATGGTGCCACGCTGACCGTGACCTTCGACAAGCCGTTCTACGCTGAGGTGCAGTTGCGTGTTTCGGGCAATATTCGTGGCGACGTGACGTTTGATCCTCCCTTCGTCGACCTGGGCAACGTCGATCTGGGCAAGGGTGTCGATCGCACCGTGCGGGTCGTCCACAACGGGAGCCTCCCTTGGGAGATCAAGGACGTCCGCAGCGCCAACTCAAACTTCGAGGTGCAACTCTCCAAGCCGGTCCACACTTCCAGTCAGTCCTCCTACGAACTGACGCTCAAGCTCAAGCCAGAAACTCCGGCCGGGTATGTCAAGGGGCAACTGATTCTTGTCACCAATGATCCCCGCGCGGCGCAGATCCCGATGGATGTCGAAGGACGCGTCGTGGCTGAGGTGACGGTCAGCCCGCAACTGCTGGCGCTGGGCATGGTGCGGCCGGGGGCCGCTGTCACCAAAAATATCGTCGTGCGGGCCAACCGCGCATTCAAGGTGACGAGCGTCGAGTGTGCCGACTCGTGTATCACCTGCCCCTGCCGCGACACTGCGGCGCCGATGCACATCCTGCCGGTCACCTTCCAGGCGGGGGATGCCGTGGGCAAGATCGAGCGGCAACTCAAGATCACGACCGATCTCGGGGAGGGCGTGGTGCCGAGTGTGACAGTGCAGGCGAATGTGGAGGGGGTGGCGGTGCCAACCGAACAAGTGCAGTCGGATGGGCAACCCATCGGCGTCGAAAGCGAAACTCCCGCCCCTGGCGTGAAGGAGACCGTCGAGCCTGTTCAGCCGAATCCGAAGCAGGCGGGCCGCGGCACCCCGACCGAGCCCACCGCCGCTCCGCCCGCTGCGGAGCCGGCACCCGAGGCCACGAGCGTGGGGTCGCGATTGATCGACCGGCGGGCTGCTTAACCGGCGGTGGCTCAGCGGCCACTGGCCGGGGTGTAGTGCCGAGGGGCCTCGCCGCAGTAGAGCGACAGCGGACGGATCAGCCGGTTGTCCCCCACCTGTTCGATGATGTGGGCTGTCCAGCCGCTCATGCGGGCCACGACAAAAATGGGGGTGAACACCCGGATCGGCAGGCCGAGCGCGTGGTAGATTCTGGCCGCTGGCCAGTCGAGATTTGGCTTGAGCCCCTTCGCTTTGAGCATCAACTGCTCAACCCGGCCGGCTAAATCCTCCAAGCCTGCGGCGGGCGTGCCCGCCACCATCCGGCGACAGATGTCGCCCAGAAGCGTGGCCCGCACGTCGCCATCCTTGTACACGCGGTGGCCGAATCCCATCACCACCCGCTTGGCAGCAAACTGCTCATTCACCCAGGGCTCGGCACGCTCCGGCGAGCCGATCGCCGAAAGCTGCTCCAGCACCTGCTCGTTGGCGCCGCCGTGCAGCGGACCCTTGAGCGCCCCGATCGCAGCCACGATGCCCGAATGCATGTCGGATCCGGTGGAGACCACCGTCCGCGCGGCGAAGGTGGAGGCGTTGAATTCATGTTCCGCGTAGAGCACCAACGTGGTGCCAAAGGCGGCCACATGGTCGGCCGGGGGCGTGCGCCCGGTGAGGCGCTCCAGCAGAGCGGCAGCGATCGGCTGCCTGGGCCAGGAGGCCACAGGCCTGCCGCTGGAGAGATCCATCCACGCTGCCAGAAGTGCCGGCACCTGACCGAGCAGCTGTTCCGCCTGATGCAGTTGTGCGGTGCGAGTGCCGGGAGCGTTGTCGCGGGCCAGCTGCCCCAGAATGCTCACGCCGCTGCGCAGGGCGTCCATTGGGGAGGCATCGGGAGCATGCTTGGCTAAGCCCGCCAGCGCCTCCAAGGCAGCCGGGGGAAGCGTGGCCGCTGCTGTCTGGAGCCGAGCGGTGAAGGCCGCATGCTCTGTGGAGGAGGGGAGTTCCCCGTAAAGCAGCAAATAGGCCACATCCTCGAAGTCTCCAGCGGCCGCCAGAGGGCCGATCGAGTAGCCGCGGTAGCGGAGATCACCGTCGAGCGAGGAGATGGCGGTGCGGCCCGCCACGACTCCAGCCAGACCCCGGGCCAGTTCGCCTGCCGCCGGGGCGGGAGACGATGGTTTCTTGCTGCTCATGGATGGGATTCTCCGGGAGTGTCGTGGGCCTGGTGCCAGGCCTCGGGGTGGGCGGGATCGTAGTCGAGCAGATCGTAGAGTTCCTCGCGCGATTGCATGAGATCGAGGAGGCTTTCCTGGGTGCCCTCATCGGCGATCACGGCCAGCCCCGCCTCCACGGCCTTCATGGCAATCCGCAACAGCGTGACGGGATAGAGCACGGCGGCAAAGCCGAGTTCGCTGAGATCGTCCTGCGGCAGCAGCGGGCTGACCCCGAATTCGGTCATATTGGCCAGCAGGGGGATGTTCAGCACGCTGCCAAAGTCGTGCCCCACCCGCTGGAATTCGTCGCGGGAGGCGAGGGCCTCTGGAAACAGCCAGTCGGCCCCCGCTTCCCGATAGGCATGCAGCCGGGTGAGGCAGTCGGTCAGGCTGGTGACGCCGCGGGCATCGCAGCGGGCGATGATCACGGTATTTGGATCGCGGCGCGCGGCGCAGGCGGCGGCGATCTTCACGCACATCTCCTCCTGGTCGACCAGCTCCTTGCCGGGAAGATGGCCGCAGCGTTTGGGAAATCGCTGGTCCTCCAGTTGGATGGCCGCGGCGCCGGCCTGCTCGAGGGCCACAACACAGCGGGCCACCTCGGCAGGGCCGCCGAAGCCGGTGTCGGCATCGACCACCAGCGGGATCTCCACCGCCGAAGCGAGCATGCGGGTGTGGGCGACGAGTTGCTCGAGCGTGACGATTCCGATGTCGGGAACACCAAACACGCCGGCCGAGAGTGCCGCCCCGGAGAGGTAGATCGCCTCATAGCCCTCCTGCTCCGCCAGTTTCGCCATCAGTGCCAGGGGCGCTCCGGGAATGGCGAGCATGCCCTGCTCCACAAGCCGCCGCAGGTCGCCGCCACGGCCCGGCCGGCCAGCCGGAGGAGGGGAATGGCGCGGGGAATCGGCAGGGGGCAGCGAACGGCTCATGAGCTTGGGGTATCCTTTGGGGCTTCGCGGTAGGGGGTGTCCTGCCGCAGAAACCCTCGGTTATAGGTGCGGCGGATGAGCGGCGAAAGCGTAGGCAGCCCGGCGGCCCCAACCGCATCGAGATGGCGGGCTGTGGCCGAAATCGTTCTGATCACGCTGCTCTTCGCGGCAGCGGGCGCCTGGCCCACCCCTGACACCAATGAGGCGCACTACCTCACCAAAGCCCGGCACTCCGCCAACCCGAACTGGGGGGCGGGCGATTTTTTTCTGGAAACTCCCGAGGCCCATGGCGTTTTCTACAGGTTGCTCGGCCCGGTGGCAGCGGCTCTGCCGCTGGCTGAGGCGGCGTGGATCGGCCGGTGGTTTGGCTGGCTGGCGCTGGCGGCTGGGTGGTGGCATCTCTCCCGCGGCATGCTGCCGACGGGTGTCGGGCGCCTGCTCGGTGCGGCTCTGTTCTCGCTTGCCGTGCGGCACACGCCAGCCGCCGGCGAATGGGTGATTGGCGGCTGCGAGGCGAAGGTGTTTGCCTGGGCACTGGTGCTGTGGGGCGTGGGGGAAGGGGTGCGGGGGAGGTTTTCCAGCGCCTGGCTCTCATGTGGCGCCGCCACGGCGCTCCATCCGCTGGTGGGGGGCTGGGCCATGGTGGCGCTGGTGGCGGGAGTGGTGCTTCCGGAGGCGGTGATGGGGGGCGGAAAGCTGGTGACAGCGTCGCCCGCCACGCTCGGCTGGACGGCCAATGGCCTGATCCTCGCCGCGATGGGCGTCCTGCCCGCGCTTGAGTTGTCGGCTGGCGCAACGCAGGCGGAAAAGAATACCGCGACGTTCACCTATGTGGCGGAGCGATTGCCGCACCATCTGCTGGTGCGCACGTTTGCCGATGGGCTGGTCGATCGGCATGTGCTGGCAATTTTGCTCTGGCTGACGCTCCTGCGCCTTGTGCCAGCCAGCAGTGCCCGCAGCCGGCTCACCGGCTTCACCGCCGCCGCGATCGGCATCGCGATTGGGGGGAGCGCCCTGGGATGGCTGGAGTACCTGATCCCCACTGCCGGCCAAAGCCTGTTGCGGTTTTATTGGTTTCGGTTGGCCGACGGACTGGTGCCGGTCGCCCTGGCCCTGACCGCGGCAGAGGTGCTCTGCCGGGCCGTCCCGACGCAGCCCTCCTGGTGGCGCGGCATCGTGGCGACCTTGGTGGCGGGGATGCTGGGCGTCGATCTGGTCAACGAATCACGCCATTGGCCGCTGCCGGGGCGCCCCCTGCCGCTGGCCCGGAGCGACACCAAGGTGCAGGCGGAGGCCTGGCAGGATGCCTGCCGCTGGGTGCGGGACAACGCCCCGCCGGAGGCCTGCTTCCTCACGCCCCGGGGGGCGGCCAGCTTCCTCTGGCACACTGGGCGAAGGGAGGTGGTGGCGTGGAAGAATGTGCCGCAGGATCCCGGCTCAATCCTCCAGTGGCGGCAGCGGATCGTCGACTGCTTTTCTCCCGACGGCTCCCTGCGCTCGCTGGCCAACAGCACGGCCGAACTGGGCGTGGAGCGGATGCGGCAGGTGGCCGCGCGGTATGGTGCCGATTATGGAATTGTGCCGGCTGCCCTGCCCGGCCTGCACGATCTCCCCTGGCCGGTCCTGTATGCCAACGATGGCTATGTGGTACTGGGGTTGGAGGAGGCCGAGACCACTCCACCGCCGGCCGAGTGATCTTCCCTGCCCGCCGCACAATTCATCCCACCCTCGTCCCCCGGAGCCCGCTGCTGCATGTCTTCCCACCATCCGCGTGTCGATGATCTCCGTCCGCAGGCAGTGGCCTTTGATCTGGATGGGTTGCTCGTCAACACCGAAGAGCTCTATCAGGATGTCGGCACGGAACTGTTGCGTCGCCGTGGTCGGGAGTTCACTGCCGACCTGCTCGATCGCATGATGGGTCGGCCCCAGCAGGTCTCCCTGCAGATCATGATCGACTGGCATGGTCTGTCCGACACGATCGACACATTGGCGGCGGAAACACGCGAGATTTTTGTGAGCCTGCTCGACACCCGTCTGGCGCCGATGCCCGGAGCGGTCGATCTGCTCGATGCCCTTGCTGCAGCGGGGATACCCAGGGGAGTGGCCACCAGCAGCGGGCCCGAATTCGCGTCTGAAGTGCTGGGGCGCCTGGGACTTCTGGGGCGGTTTGCCTTTGTGCTCACTTCGGCCGATGTGGTGCAGGGCAAGCCGCATCCGGAAATCTATCTCACGGCCGCCCGGCGCTTGGCCGTGCCTCCGGAGCGGATGCTGGTGCTGGAGGATTCGCACAACGGCTGCCGGGCTGGCGTGGCCGCCGGGGCGGTGGTGGTGGCGGTGCCGGGGGGCCACAGCCACCGGCACGATTTCGCCGGCGCCCGCTTCATCGCCTCATCCCTGGCCGATGCGCGGATCCCTGCCGAGTTGGGGCTCGGCACCTGCTGAATCAATCGAGCGTCACGCCGAGGCGATCGGCCTGCAGGCGCAGGGCCTGCTGAAACGCCGGAAAGGGATAGGTCTGCCGGCGTTTGACCGCCCAGAGATAGGTCGAGTCGACGAGCTTGTGAGGCAGCTTCCCCTGCTGCACGAGCGTGGCGACCTGCTCCACAAAAGCGACATCGACCGGACGCCTGACCTTCAGCCCCATCGTGAGCCGATCCTCCAGCGACATCACGGCGCCTTCGTCGGCATCGCCAGCGGATGGCGGCACCAGCAGTGAGGCACCCTCATCCCCGCGCGCGGCCGGCAGGCCGGAGGGAGCGACGAGGCAGGCGGACAATACGAGCCAGGGAGGGAGTCTCATACGCAGATCCTTGCGGGCCTGTTCCGGCCGGAATGAAGGCCGAGGACAGCCCGGGAAATACACCCTTCTCCGCGGGCAGGTCAAGGATGGAAACAGGAAAAGGTGCCAGCCACAAAATCTGGGACGTTGGCGCGGCATGGGGGGGGCAGGGGGTAGCCACGCACCTCCCTTAGCCCGAGTGATCTATCATCCGAGTGATCTATACTGCTGGAGTGAGGCTGGTTTCGAAACCGAATCAGTCGGCGCGGCGGCCGCGCGAACAGCCACCCACCCACCCAACCAAGGATCACCGATGCTCAAGCCCACCGTTCTGGAAGCCCTCCAAACCCAGGTCCAGCAGGAAATGTCCAACAGCTACACCTACCGTGCCGCTGCGCTCTGGCTCGACCAGCAGATGCTGCATGGACTGGCAGCCTGGTTTCGCAAGCAGTCGGCTGATGAGGCCGACCATGCGCAGCGCTTCATCGACTACCTGACCGACCGCGGTGCCGCCGCCGAATTGCGGGCGCTGGCGGCCCCCAAGAACTCCTACGGTTCGCTCGCGGAATTGATTCAGGCCACCCACGGTCTCGAGCGGCATACCTCCGCCGCGATCCATGCCCTGCATGCCCTCGCCGTGAAGGAAGGGGATCTCCCGACCCAGCAGGTGCTGCAGTGGTTCATCATGGAGCAGGTGGAGGAGGAGAAGTGGAGCGAGGAGTTTCTGCAGATGGTGAAGAAAATCGGCGACCACGTCGGCTCTGTCTTCATGTGGGATCACCGGGTTGGCAAGCTGGCTGTGGCGCCGGAGTGACGCTCCTGTGGTCACCAATATTTCGGCCTACCGTTTTGCCGCGCTGGATGGGCTCAAGTCGCTGCGTGCCGCGCTCATGGAGGCCTGCCAGCAAGGTGGGCTCAAGGGCACAATCCTGCTCAGCACGGAGGGAATCAATCTTTTCGTGGCCGGACCGCTCGCCGCAATCGACTGCCTGCTGAAGGTGGTGCGGGCGGTGCCGGGGCTTGAGGGGCTGGAGCCCAAAGTGAGCGAGAGCCTCGAGCAGCCGTTTTCGCGGATGCTGGTGCGGATCAAAAAAGAGATCATCGCGTTTGGCATCGAAGGAATCGACCCGGCCCGGGCCCCGGCCCCGCGTGTGTCGCCCCGAGAACTGAAACGCTGGCTCGATGAAGGCCGCCCCCTCACGCTCCTCGATACCCGCAACGACTATGAAGTGGAGCTCGGCACGTTCAAAGGCGCTGTGCCGATCGGCATCGGTCACTTTCGTGAGTTCCCTGCTGCCGTAGCGAAGCTCCGGCCACTCGATCAGCAGCATCCGATCGTGACGTTCTGCACTGGCGGCATCCGCTGCGAGAAAGCCGCCCCCTATCTGATCCGCGCGGGCTTTGGGCAGGTGTTTCAACTCGACGGGGGCATTCTCAAATATTTTGAGGAATGCGGCAGTGAGCACTTCAAGGGAGAGTGCTTTGTGTTCGACAAACGTGTCGGTCTGGCCGCCGATCTGGGCGAGTCGGGGCACGGGCTCTGTTATGCCTGCCGCAGCCTGCTGACGGCGGAGGAACTGGCCGATCCGCGCACCGTGCCGAGCGTTTCCTGCCCGCGCTGCTACACGTCGCCGGAGGAGATGCAGAGGCTGTCGCTGGAGGCCCATCGCGCCAAACTACAGCAGGTGACCGATCCTCTCCCCGGCCGCGAGCCGCTCGATAATTTCCGGCCGCTCTCGATCGATGCCCGGCACGACGGGGGCACGATGGCCGAGTTTCTGGCCGATGTATTTCCCCAAGTGCCGGCATCCCGCTGGCTGGAGCGGGTGGCCAACGGCGACGTCCTCAACTCCCACCTGCAGCCGATCGGGGTGGATCAGCGGGTGCGGGCTGGCGAGCGCTATGCCACCCGCGAGCGACTTCAGGTGGAGCCCGATGTGAATGCCAACATAGAAATCATTCACGAGGACGATGCCCTGATCGTGGTCAACAAGCCTGCGCCGCTCCCGATGCACCCCAGCGGCCGCTACCGGCGCAACACGCTGCAGGGGTTTCTCCAGCAGGTCTACGCCCCGCAGAAGCCGCGGCCGGCCCACCGGCTCGATGCCAATACTTCCGGCGTGACGCTCTTCACCCGTACCGCCCGGTTTGCCCGCCAACTCCAGCCGCAGTTTGCCCGAGGCGAGGTAAAAAAACAGTATCTGGCCCGGGTGGTGGGGCACCCGCCAGAGGATCTTTTTTCCTGCGCTGCTAGCCTGGCCACGGAGCCCGGTCGGGTGGGATCGCGGGGGATCGACGCCGATTGTGGTGCCGCCGCCACCACCGAGTGTGAGGTGCTCAAGCGGTTTTCCGACGGCACGACGCTCGTGATGGTCAGGCCAACCACGGGCAGAACCAACCAGATTCGGGTTCACCTCTGGCACCTTGGGTGGCCGATCGTGGGGGATGCAACTTACCTGCCCGACCACCGGCTCGGCGACACTCAGACGTTGGGCGTGGACGACATTCCGCTGCACCTGCACGCCTGGCAGGTTTCATTCCGCCATCCGCAGCATTGTGACACGGTGGTTTTTGAGGCGCCGCCGCCGGCGTGGGCAGAGGGCTGTGCTCCTCGGGCGACTGCGCCAGCCGCTACCTGAGGCGAGAGGCCTGCTGTTCTCAAGCGAACAGCGGATCGTTGGCCGACCCGAAGATGGCGGAAGCGTTGGGTGCCGCGATCCATGGTGGGGCAAAAGGGACTCTATTGGCCAAGTGTTTTCGCCACACAGCGATTCCATGACACCGTCCCGCCATCGATGAGGGAGCTATCGTAGTTGTTCTTTGAAAACAGAGCCCACGATTGGCGAGGGTGCGCCCAGTCGAGCAGGCGGAATTCGAATCCGGCCGTGGCGGCCAGTGCGGAGAGTGTCTCAGGCCTGTATTTCACGCACCCAGGATAGATCCAGCCGTGTTCTTTGGAATCTTCTGTGTCGGTGAGAAAGGTGGCAAACAGGGCGCCGGTGTCTTTCATGTGAGGAGCTACCTGCGACAGCCACTGCTCGATCAAGTCTGTGCCGCAATGGCTGAAAATCGATTGGGCGATCGCATAGTCCAGTTGGAGCGGCGACTGAAAATCTTCCATCGACGACTTGAATGAGAAGGTGGGGCTCTTCAGTTTCACCAGGTCAGTGCCTGTTTCGTTGGCGATTCCATCGTCGACGAGCCATTGGTTTGGCTCTACTCCGAAGTAATTCCCCTGATTGAGATAGGGGATCAGAAGCCTTCCAACGCGTAGCGAGCCGCATCCTATGTCGAGCAATCGATGGTGCTGACGCAGGCCAGCGCACGTGAGGAGGTTGAAGACCATTGCAGAAACAAGGTCGTAGTCCCGGGGAGGGCCTACGTAGGCTCGATAATGGTCTTCGCCCGCAGTGAGGTCGAGTGCAAGTCCGCGAGTTGGGGATTTCATGACGAATGTTCCTGGAAACGAAAGGCGGGCAAGGGGAGCCATGAGAGTAGGGTAATAAATTGCATCAGCCTGTCCCGGATGCTCGCACACCACTCGGATCGATCCGTATGTTGAACACCTACGATTTTGGCAGTTCTTTGGATCGAACTCCCTGGAAATCTGTCAATGTGGTGTACTCGAATCCATCCAGCTTACGCGCTGTGTAGTAGTAAAGCGCGATGGATCTGCGGGTGATCGGCGGTGGCGCGAGCCATTCTTGGGGATGGCCGTGAAAGCTTGTTTTGTCTGTCTTGAAGATCACGGCACGATTGAACAGCGGAGGGATAGATTTCACGCACTTCCCGCCGTCTGCGAGGGCGGCATCCCAGAGCTCAAGCTCTCCGCCGTACGCGGGCTCCCACTGCTCGTTGAGGTAAATGATTACGTTCAACTGCCTGAAGATATCAAGCCTCGTGTGGGTGTTGAAGTCTGTGTGGATGTCCAGGATTCCACCGTGAAGTATTTGGTGGATTCCGCCTCCTTGGTAGTGTGGGTCTGGAAGCAGTTTGTCTATCCCGCTCACGGTTTCCAGAAATTGCAAAAATACCGATGAGTTCAGTTCGTACAGCGCAAATTTGAACTCCGGCTCCAGGAGGTGGAACTTGCTCGAATTGCCAGGGCCAAGTTTTCCGTAATAGCTCGGCGAGCGTTTTTTCCAATCCAGCCAAATCGGGTGGTCTGGCTTGGGGAAGGTGTCAGACAAAAACTGCGCATGTTCAGGGCTCAGGAAATTATCTATGGCTACATGCTGAAATGGTTTTGCCGAGATGAATTCAGAATGCAAGTCTGCAATGCGATCATTTGAGAAGTTCGCGTCGAGCGTAAAGGGATAGGATTGTGTCACAGTGCTGTTGTTGGTTTGGTGAATGTAAGGATGTTGGCCCAGTTTATGTGTCTGCCGTCGGCGTGTCCGCCCGATTCTGCCTGGTGTTGTGCCGAGTGATCCATTGAGGAATCCTTGGCACGTCGCTCCGTGGCCTCGGTTTGCTCGGGTCAACCAGATTTCTAGGCAGATGCTTCTCCCGAATCGAGTCGGAGTATACCCAGCCCTTTCTTGGCTCCAGCCTCAGCCTGCCGGGCGCACGTCGGCAACGCTCGGCAAGCTTTTGTCCCGCTCTGCCGGCGGCAGGGCAATTCGCCCGCAGGCGACTCCCAGCCTCCTGCCCGACCTTCCGCGGACAGGAAGCCAAGTTCATCAACTAGAAAACGGAAGCTGTTTATGCGGGCCTGTTTACGCAGATGATTCTAAACAAATAGGATAGCAGCCCGTATGTCGCTGCCAACTCAAACTCTCGACCCCGCTCGAAAACGTGTCTGCCTGCTGGTCATCGGGATGCACCGGTCGGGGACGAGCGCGCTGACGCACGTGCTGAGCCTGATGGGGGCGGCGTTGCCGCAGAAGCTCCTCGGGGCAACCTTAGGGAACCCGATGGGGCATTGGGAGCCTGTGCGGCTGATTGAGGCTCATGATGCCCTGCTGGCTGAG
>CAISJI010000034.1 GCA_903885565.1 uncultured Planctomycetaceae bacterium | reverse complement strand
TACCTCGCGTTGTTCCGGAGGCAGGCTCGCCAAGGCAAGGGCCAGTGAGTCATCGGCCGATGGAGACGTGGCCGCGGCACCACCGTCACGCTGGAGGGCTTTCTCGGCGACGCGACTGTGGGCGGCATGTTCCAGCCGGCGGCGTTGCTGGTGCCGTGCTACGGCATGCCTGAGGGCAGTGAAGACATAGGCATCGAGATTGTCTACGGCGGCGAAATTGGATCGCGAGCGTGCCATGGTGACAAACAGGTCGTGCACGATGTCCTCCGTCTCGGTCGTATGGCAGCCCATCCTTCGGGCCGTCTTGACCAGCCGCGCCGCCAAACGGTCATACAGTTCGGCAAATGCCGTGGGGGCACCGGCAGCGAGTGACTGTGCAAGGGGGTCGGCCACCGGGTGCCTCCGTAGGATGTCCTCCTCAAGGGGACACGAGGTCGCGGGATTTGTTTACCACCCCAAAAAAAATTTAATGTCCATCAGGTTTTTGGAGGGTAGCCGGGTGGGCGGATACCAAGCATGCCTCTTCGCTCATGGCCGATTTCCGTCGTAACCCGCTATTCTGCAACGAGTTGAGTTGCCGCCGCCCGTGGTCGAGCGGTGCCACTCCGCTGGGGTTTATCGCGAGCCCGCTGCATCGCGTGGTTTCGGTTGCTTTTTCACAGGCCCTGACACGACCTCTCTTCCGGAGGCCTTCTCCCTCTCACGGAGGCGCCGCCGAAACTCAGCCACGTCGCCGCCGCTGGAGACTCAGCCGATTCGAATCGGTCAGGCATTCAAGATCGAGCGAATCCCAGCCCGGCAGTGCGATGGGGCGATTCGGAAAATCCGACGGCGCGACAATCGCGGAACAGCCGTGCGTGCTCGACTCTTCCGCGGTCTTCGCCATCTGCTCCAACTGCCGGGCCAGCCACCGAAAGCCTTCCGGCGTCCCTGCCACCACCAATTTCGTCTGCTCTACCTCCTCTGTCGAATCCTCCATGCGGAGCGATATGTGCTCTGTTGAAATACAGAGACTGCACTCGGCCAGATCCGACAATCTGCTGGCATTGATCATGTGCGATTCTCTAGCCAAGGAAGGGCGTATTTCATGATGGAACCGGCTGTTGGAAGGGGGCAGGTCAACTTCCAGACTCGACGTTCTTGACCTCTCCGGTCGTGACATCGAAATACCGCGTGCCGGTGGGGAATTCCAATTCAAAATCAGCGTCGTTCAATGAGGGATTGAACTCCCATTTCTCAAATACTCCAGTGATCTCGGCAACCTTCTGAGTTCCACGGTAACTGGCGAACGTCCAGCGGTCGGGTACGGTTCCGATCAGATCATTCACAGCGTAGGAAACCGTCAATTGACTGCGGTCTTCTGCTCCGTGGCTGAGGTTGAATTGAGTAATCGCCCAATGGTTTTCAGGATCAGCCCACAACTCGAAGCCCCTGGCGTTCGGATCGACTCCACCGCAGGCAAACTTGCACATACGCCGTCCACCCGCATCTACCGTCTCCTCTGCCCGGAGAGCATTGCAGACGGGAATTGGAGTGGCGGGGCCGTCAGCGCCGCGAAGGTGCAAAAAGATGGCGAGGTAATCGGGGAGATGCTGGCTCGGGAACGGCTGCCGCGTCAGCGTCCCCTGCCGGTTTTCTCCTGCAAATTGTCCGAGCGTCTTTGTGATGCTGCCGTTAAACACGGACGTGCCTTTTCCAACTGGTCCGTAACTGTCGGCAAGCGACTCCTTGGTCAACCTCGCCTTTTTGCCGACCATCGACAACACAAACCGATCGTGCACTCCCTTTCCAGCACCTTCTGCAATAGCTGCGTTGAGCTCACGATCTGGAGTCTTCTGCCCATCCGAAAGCACCTGACGCTGGGTCCAGGTAACACGAAACGACCGAACCTGTTGCGACCGTGCGACCCAAGCCTGTCGGGCTGCTGCGTACAGCGGATCGCTGTCGCGGTCGTCAGCCGACAGAACGCTGGGAATGAGCGTGCAGAGAACGAAAACGACCGCTAGAACCTTAAGCTTCTTCATGAGGACTTCTCTCTGAGAGTGCCGGGAGTGAGGGGCAGCAAGGGAATGCTGTCCGAGGTTTTCTACGTCTCTGTTTTGATACTCATTGGTGAATCAGCATAAAACTCAACGTATCCGCAGTCTGCACAAACCCAGGCCGACAGAGTCGAGGTGAGTTGCCCCTTGAGCAGGAGAGCCTCTGGTTTGCGAAATGTCCCGACGGACAACTCCGTCACCGCGTTGTAGTGTGCGCGGTCAATCGCCTTGGCATCGGCGATGACATCGCTCGAACCACACTTCGGACATGTGTTGGTGCGTTTCATTTGAGGGTGCTCTCGTGCCGGCTGACGGGAAAGATCAATGGCTTGCGGCCAACGAGTCAGCAATCACTCACGACAATTTCCGCGAGCCCTTTGCATCATCTTGCTAGGCGGTAAGAATTTCCCCAGCGGCACGTGAACTAGGTCTTCAGATTATCGGAGCGTTCCGTCAGCGACGGAACGCGGGGAAGTATCGACCAATGCCATCCAGTGAGCATGATCATGAATGCGCAACTCGCCGCCATGACACTTCGATGACTGCTGGTAGACCGATCCGCCATTACTGCACCAACAGTCATTGTCGCCGCGGCGACAGTCATCACCCAACAGAGCACGAGTCGAATTTTTAAAGTCATAGCACATTCCTCCAAAAAGGCCGTTCACCGCTCACTCGCTAGGCATTGTGCGTCAGCCGCCCAACGCTTCCGATCATCAGATCGCAGCCAATGGATCATCCGCACCGCAAGCCGCTATCGCAATTCTGCTGGATCGCTTTTGTTCGGCACTGTCGTTCTCTGCTACCAGCCGTGCTTTGATTTCCTCGTTTTTCATTTCGCAGCGATCTCAGCGTCGGACACCATTTGCTTGACCATCGCATCGAATGCAGAACCCTTCACATTTATGCCGCGTATTACGCCTCTGTGGTCAATCAGGTAAGTCGTTGGCAAAGAGTTCACGTTCCACGCCTTGGGGATTGAGCCATTCCACCCGTCTGGGCCGCACCAGAATGACCGCCAGCTGATCTGGTGCTGGATCAGCACTTGCTGCAGCGTCGCCTTATCCTGGTCCGCGTTGACGCCGACGATCGCAAACCGCTTGTCTTTGTAGAGTTCAGCCAGTTCACGTTCATGCGGCACGAGTTCCATGCACGGCCCGCACCAACTGGCCCAAAAACTGAGCACGACCGCCTTGCCGCGGTAGTCGCTCAGCTTGAAGTCGACACCATCGGTGTCTTCACCGCTGATGTCGGGAGCGATCTTGCCTACCCCGAGATTACGAATCTGG
>CAISJI010000033.1 GCA_903885565.1 uncultured Planctomycetaceae bacterium | reverse complement strand
GCATCCGGGATAGCTGTAGCGACGACTGGGCAAATAGATCGAGCGATGGAGGCGGAGGGGTCGGCGAACGCTCGAGGAGCGTAAGCGACGAGACTTTTGCCGTCCCGAAGCCGACGCTACACGTAAGTCGGATGCGCTCTAAAGAGACTGCGCCGCGCCAATGACGATGCCGCCTTTGCTGCCTCCTTCAGCGTCAACGCGGTGGCAGAGGTTCGCGATATCAAGAGCCTGCCGGGATCATGCTCGCTCGCTCCAGAATTCTGTGTAGGCATGATCGGCGTCGTACATCTCCTGCTGCTTCTCAATATTAAAATGCCGCCCACCGCGCGGATCTGCACCACTCCCGGCAATGTAGAGCCAGTTTCCCACGTTTGACGCCGGATCATAATCGATCAGATGGCGGGCAAAATATGCCTCGCCTACTGCCCATGGCCATTGCAACTCATTGATGCAGTAGCTGGCGACGATCTGCCGCATGCGGTTGCCCAGAAAGCCTGTGGCGTTGAGCTCTCGTACGCCGGCATCGACAAAGGGGTGACCAAGACGGGCCGTCGCCAGGGCCTGCCAGCGGTCATCGTTGGTATCAGGCACAACTGAATCGACTCGGGTGTGATCGGCGCGCAGAGAAAAATAATCGCGCCACAAGAGTTCGAACCACAGCCAGTAGGTGCCGTCGTTGGCGCCGAATTCCGCCTCGTAGCGAGCCAGATCGCTGGCAATGCGTCGCGGCGAGATGCATCCCCAGGCCAGCCAGGGGGAGAGTTTGCTGGAGTAGTCCTGGCCCAGAAGCCCATTGCGCGTCTGCTTGTAGGTGTCGGGGAGCCGACGATCGAGATACTGCTGCCAGTGCCGGAGGGCAGGCGATGCACCCCCCGCCAGGATTTGCTTGATGTCAGGGGCCTCGATCGTTTCACACACCACCCCTTCGGGAAGAGGGGGCAGACGCCGCGGGGCATCGATCGGCTGACTGAAACGCACGCCTGCTGCTTCGACGCGCTGGCGAAACGGGGTGTAGCTGCGAAGAGCTGTCAGGGGATCAAACGGAAGGCTGCCGTCGTCGATCATGCGCAGCGGCGAATCGTAGCGATGCCTCACCTCGGCAGGTGGCGGCTCATGCAGCAGTAACAGGTCTGAGCCGAGCGCGCGGAGCGCTGACTGCAGATCGGCTAGCGCCGCCAGCAGAAACGCCTCCTGATGGGCCCCCCGGAGAAGCGCCGGATCGAGCGCAAATACGGGCAGCAGACGCTCGTGTGTCATCGCCGCAGAGGCGAGCCAGGGGTTGTCGTCGAGCCGCAGGTGTCGGCCCAGATGAAGAACCGCATCATTCATTTTTTGAGCCCCTTTCGGCATCGTTCGGAGCAATATTTCACATCATCCCACACGCGTTCCCATTTCTTCCGCCACGCGAACGGACGGCCGCATGCCGCACAGATCTTTGTGGGAAGGTGGGGCTTTTTGTGCATGGCAAAGAACCGTCAGCCGGCAGGGGGGCGACGCTTGAGAGACTGTCCGCTCGCAGTCTATGCCACCTGACGGAATCGGGCGTTGCTTTATCGATACGCGATCCCATCGATGCATCTGTCGATCTTCCGATGAGCCGAAACAATCGAGGAGCCTTGGGTGAATCTTGCAGATCGGGCGCAGCCCGCCACGTTCGGCACGGGGACAGGGACAGCCTGGGCGGAATCTGACATTTTCGGTACGTCCCCTGGTGCAAAAAAACCGGGCCGAACACGCTGTGATGTTCGGCCCGGCTGTGAGCATTCCGTGGAATAGAAATTAGGACTTGGTGATCAGGCGGCGGGCATGTCGCTCGACCAAAGCCAGCGAGCCGATCAGCAGGGCCGCGGCACTGCCGAACGAACCGGGATCGATCTCGGGAACGGCTGGGGGCGAACCCGCCTGGGCAGACTGTCCAAGAGCGACGGTGTAGACGCAGGCAATCGCCAAAAACCACAGAGACTTGCGGACCATGCGATCCTCCTTTGTGTGAGAGAAACCTGGGCACAGGAGCCGAAGGGATCATACCCGGTCTGCCATGTGCTCGACAAGGAAAACGAGCACCATCCCGCCCAGCCGATCGGATGACGTTCCAGACCGCCGGGAAAATCTGGGACACGCGGGATCTCATGGCCGCAGAGGGGCGGGGATGACTTTTTCCACAGGCATCGAGATCGCATGCCGTTCGTCAATTCAGGGGCTGATCAAGGCATCGATGTACGTGGCGTGCCGGCGGGAAAACTCAACGCGGAGGTGGCTGTCGTCAAAGCGGATAGGGCCGTTTTCATCCTCGAAGATACACACGCCATTGATCTGCAGTGAGTCAACCGGATCGATCACGTCGGCCCCGTTGGCACGCGCGATCGTCGCGATTGCGTCATTCAGCGGGCCATGCCTCCGGCGAAAATTCGCGACAGTGAGCGGCTGCGTCGTTCGCTCCAGTCCGCCCAAAAACCCTCTGCGATAACCTGATCGAGGATCCAGTCCCTCTCCAAACGGCACCGTCAGGACCACCGTCACTTGTTTACCGCCGTCGACGAGTTGGCGGACCATGGCGCCGAGTGCCGACAGAGCCATCTCCTGACCTTCCGGCAGATTCAACGCGACACCATTGATGAAGTATCGGTCACCTCCTGGGCTTTTCCAGCATTGGGAGAAGTAATGAGACCAAAAAGCGACAATAACGACCCGATCGATGGCTGGATTGGAAGCCACTTCTTTCATCATCACGGGGATAAGATTTTCGGCGAACTGTCGCGTTGGGCTGGTGAGCCCGGGCAACGGGCATGCCCCTGCTCTCACGAGCAGGGCTGCGCCGCGAGCGTCTTTCCCGCCGTCGTGGAGCAGTTCATGGATTCGCGTGGCCAGCATGGCCGCATGGCTATCACCGACGACGAGTGTCTGCGGTCCATCCCCGCCGATGGCATGTCTTTCAATCATTTCGCATACCATATTTTCCGGCCAGCCTTGGAACCTTTGACTTCTGCCCCGTTCCGCTATGGCAGCATCGAGATGCTTGTGTGCGTTGCGAGCGCCCGGTCGCGGTGGCAGGTTCCCCCGCCACACGCCGTAGCCCACCAGGCCCAATCCCAAAAAGCAGAGCACAAGCATCGGCACGGTCCAAGGCGACTTGCTGTGGCGAATGCGCCGTTCCAGGGCGTAGTAACTCGCTACGGCCAGCCCAACGGCCAGAGCCACTGCGATTGCGATGGCCTTCGGATTGGGGGTAGTGCCCCGCATGATGTGCACGAATGAAATCAGCGGCCAGTGAAAGAGGTAGAGCGGGTAGCTGATCAGCCCGATCCAGACCAGCACTGGCTGAGAGAGAACCCGCCTGTTGAGCCAGGCGAGAGGGCCGGCGGCGATGAGTGCGACCGCTCCTGCCACCGGTACCAGCGCTCTCCATCCGGGGTAGGCATCGCCGTGGGCGAACCAGCCGAATCCGATCGCCAGAAGCAATCCACCCACTCCGGCAAGGGCGTGGCAACGGTACGGCCGGGGGACGGTCATGCTCTGGCGGTCGTGCCACACCGCCAGCAATGTTCCGGCGAAAAACTCCCAGGCTCTGTACGGCATAAGGAAGAAATCAGCGGCCGGAAACCGTTCTGATGCGTACAGATTCGCTCCAAACGAACATGCTGCCAAGACGCCGATCACCGGAACAATCGGGAAATTTCTGCGCCAGACGAACACCAGCAGCGGCGGGAGGAAGAGATACATCTGCTCCTCGACGGCGAGGCTCCACAGATGCAGCAGCGGCTTAAGCGCAGCAGCGGTGTCGAAGTAGCCGCTTTCCCGCAAAAGGGCGATGTTCTGCACGAAGATGCTTCCCGCCGCTACATGGCGGCCCACAGCCTTGTATTCACTCGGCAGCAACGCCAACCAGCCATAGGCGAGCACAAGCACGAGCATCGCGATCAAGGAGGGGAAAATCCGCTTGATGCGCCGCGCATAGAAGTTTTTCAGGCTCAAGGCGCCCGCGGCATGTTCCCGGAAGAGAATTCCGCTAATCAGGTAGCCGGAGATCACGAAGAAGATATCGACGCCAATAAAGCCGCCCGGCAGGGCGCGGGGAAAGGCGTGATACGCGATCACCGCTAAAACCGCTATCGCCCGCAGGCCGTCGATATCGGCGCGATACCGCCTCGCCGCAGGGCCAATTTCCCCGCGGCGACCGATCTGTTTCGCGCCCGCGGCACTTCCCTCAATGCTTTGGGGATCCATGAATCGGTCGATCGAGGCTTTTTGTGGGCGGCTGCACGCGGCCCATTCTAGCTGCCCGTGGAAAAAAATCTTCGATGGCCACGTGGATCGACGACAGTCCACGCCGTCGACCGCAGGAAACGCCCCCGTCGAGGGGCCGTCTGGCGTTTCCTGGGTCGACAACCGGCGCATCCTGCGGCGGATCGCTGGATCCACAGCCTGCTAAGACCGTCCGCCGGCCCCCCTCAATTCCCTGTCGGGATCAACGATGCGTGGCCGCTGACGCACTGCCATTTCCCGTCGCGGAGCACCCAGACATTCGTGAACCGAGTTTTCCGCTCGAACGGCTTTCCCCCCTTGTCGCGCCCTTTCTCCAGATAGTCGCCGATGTCGACAGCGACAGTGCCGCCGCCATAGACGCGGACGTCGATCGAACTGGCCTCTGAGACGGTGTGCTGTTCGCCCGCGGCAGCCTTGAGGGAGGCGATTCCCTCCGCCTTGGTGAAGCGGTGTCCCGATGCTTCCACGTAGACAAAATCGGGAGCCCAGATCCGCTCGAGGATCGCCGGATCATTTTTGAGATACGCCGTCGACCACTCCCCAGAAAGGGTTTTGATGCCTGCTTCGATAGCCGCTTCCTGGGCGGGGGTCACGGCCGCTGGTGCCTCCGCGCGAACCGGGCCAGCCAGGCTGATCAAGGCAGAAAGCAGAAGAAACCCGGTCGATAGGACGCGCATGGCAATATTCCTTGTAAAGTGGCACGCGAGTCCCGCGGCCAGTGATTGAATCCCAAACCCTTCAGCAGCATACAGCAAGAGTGATTTCCACGCGCAACTGAGTGGACGGTCTTCAATCCAGAGGGCCATGGAAGACTTTTTCCACCGACAGCCTTAGCAGGCTGTGGATAAAGTGCCGCATCGCTGGAGGCGATGCCCGCCGACCGTGGAAATCCTCGGCGTTTCCACCGGTCGGCAAAGTGGAAAAAGGTCAGGGATGACTTTTTCCACGGACAGTTAGGGGGCGAGAAGATCGACCCGCACATCCCGGATCGCCATTCCCAGCCTGCCCCGGCTCCCTTCCGGCGCAAAGACCTCGGGATTGATGTTGAAGTGGGTGAGTTGGTAATCGCGAGGGTCTGCAGAGACTGCCGCCAGACTCGGCCTGGCATTCCGCATGGCGCCCAGAGCGGCCTGCAACTCAGCGGCGCTCACGCGAACTTCAAACGTGCGGTAGTCGGCAAATGGCTGATCGGTGAAGAGGCTGGAGCGCGGGCCGGGGTGGAGCCAGCGGCTCTTGGTATTGAGGGCAGAAAAGAGAATCGGCAACTGCGTGCCCGCTTCCCAGGTATCCATATGCACCGTGTCGGGAAAGCGTGCCTCGCCGCGGGGGTCAAAGAGCGTGGCGGCCAGCCAGAATGCCTGCTTTGAGCGGGTGTCGCGGAACAGAAAATTGGTGGTGACATAAACCTCTGCCGCGCCCTCGCGGCCGGCGGTGGGAACTTTGAGATCGAAGGCGATGGCAAGCTCGCGGTTTGGCTCGCGGTTTGAATCATTGAAGGGCAGCGGCGCGCGGGATAGCTCTTGCCACCAGTAGGCGGGCGTGATCGGCAGCAACGCCCCGAGCGCCGGGCGGGGATGATCGGAATCGATCCAGATGCCGATCTCGCGGCCATGCACCTGCACTGCCGTGGTGTCAGGCTCGCTCGACAGGCCCCGCTGGCAGCCGGCGGGCACCTGCAACTTGGTGAATCTCCCGGCATCCCAGGCCTGCAGCACCAGCGGAGCTGTGGGGCCGTAGTTTCCCAGGCGCACCAGAAATCGCTCGCTCTGCGGTTCGACTGCCCCAATCACGCAGGAGTCGACCTCGGGCAGGCTGATCTCAGGCTGACGAAACAGGCTGATACGGGTAGCCGCGTCGTCGTTGATTGCCGTCGCTGCGGTGGCCTCCGGGGGCCCCGGTGGGGATTGCGAAAGTGCTGTCCCTGTCAGGCAGGAAGTCAGGCAGGAAGTGGCAACGATAAGGCAGATGCCTCTCCATGCTCCGCCTGCCCGCAGGGCAGGGGACGACGTGAAGCGGTGTGGGCGATCATGCCTGGTCTCGTGCTGTTTCAAGCGGTCGCCTCGTCCTAAAAATGTGCGCTGCCTGCGGCTGGCCGTCTCAGCGCCGGCAGAAGCTGGGCAGGGCTGGGAGCAGGCTACGCATTGTAGCGACCGCTGCCAACCTCACGGGGCCAGGCGGCGCGGTCCTCCCCTCAGCTCCCGAGGAACGCTGATTCAGCGACGACGCACAGTGTCGATACTGACGTTGGCGATCTCATACCCGTAGCGGGCGCTCGCCCCGGTGCTGCGGTTGTAGTTTCCTGCTTCGTCGGTGAATTGGTTGTCCCACACAAGGACCCAGCCGGTGATGGTGGTCTTTGCGAACGGCGTGAAGAGGGCTGTGTAGGTGGAGGAATTGAGCCGGGTGAATCGCGACAGCGTGCCTCCTGAGGACCGCAGGGCGGATTCGGTAAAGTTTGTCGATGGCTCCGTCAGCCGGAATGTCACCGTGGCGGTCTCTCCCATTTTCAATGTCGCCGTGCTCCAGCTGACCGCGACCGTTGGGGCAACGGTGTCTACCTTGACGCTGCTCAAAACATGGCCGTTCGCGCTGATGTTCCCGTTCCCCGCCAGATCGGTGAAGGTGGTGTCGTAGACGGTCACATAGCGATAGGCGGCAGTGGCGGCCGGGGCAAAGGTGATCTGGTAGCGGGTGCTGCTCAGGGCCGTGAACCCGGAGAGAGTGCCACCGACGGCAAAGATATTCGCCGCTTTGAAATCGCGGGAGGGTTCGCTCAGCGTAAGGTTGTAGATGACCCGTTCGCCCCCCTTGAGCACCGCCTTGGTAGGCGCGATCGAAACAGTGGGGGCGATGCTGTCGACGGCGACCGAGCTCAAGACATAGCCGCCTGTGCTGGCATTTCCGTTGCCGCCGAGATCGGTGAACGTGTTGTCGTAGACCACGATATAGCCGCTCTCGACGCCGGCGTTGGGGGTCCACGCGCAGGAGTACACGCTGCTGCTGACAGCGGTGAACTCGGAGACGGTTCCGCCGACGGTGTAGACGTTGGCGGCTGTGAACGTGGTTGAAGGCTCGCTCAGCGTGAGCGTGAAGATTGCCGTCTCGCCAGCCCGGACAGGATTCTTCTGGGGGGCGATCGTGATCGTCGGAGCGACCAGATCGCTCGCCACAAAGCTGATGAGATAGCCGTTGGGGCTGATATTCCCGTTCCCTGCCGAGTCGGTGAATGTGTTGTCGTAGACCACGACATAGCCGAGGGTTGTGTCTGAAGACGGCGCCCAGGCGCAGGTGTATGTCGTCGGGGAGAGCGCCTGAAACTGTGAGACCGTTCCACCGACGGTGTAAACGTCGGCGGCTGTGAAGTTTTGCGAGGGCTTGCTCAAGCTGATCGTGAACAGAACCGAGCCACCGATCCCGACGACGCTGGTGCTGGGGGTGAGCATCGCCGTCGGCGCGATCCCATCGACGGTCACACTGCTGACCACGGCGCCATCCCTGCTGATGTTGGCGACTCCATTGAGGTCGGTGAACGTTCTGTCGTAGACCGCCACGTAGCTATAGGCCGCGCCCGCCGTGGGCGTGAATGTGGCGATGTACTTGGTGCTGCTGATCGCGGTGAAGCCGGATGTTGTGCCCCCGATGGGATAGACATCCTCGGTCGTGAATGTCGTGGATGGGGCACTCAGTTGGAATGTGAACGTGGTCGCTTCGCCAATCATGAGGACCGGTTTGGCAGGGGTGATGCTCAGCGAGGGAAACACAACCGGCGTGACCGGCACGCTCGCGAGGCTATAGTCGCCCCGGCTCACGGAATTGAGCGCCGCGACCCGGAAGATGACGCTCGTTCCATTGGGCAACCCCGTCACGGTGGCGGAGGTCGCGGTCGATGCGGCGTGGGCGAAGTCTTGCCAGAGGCTTCCGGAGTTGGTGCTGTATTGGATGGAGTAGTCGGTGATGGCGGCGCCGCCGTTGTAGACGGGGGCAATCCAGGAGAGGAAGGCCGAGGCATTGGCTGCCTTGGCCGAAAGGCCAGTCGGCACGCCGGGGGAACTCGGGGGCAGGAAGATCGCCTGCGCCGTGACGGCCACCGGGCCCGCGCCCACTCCATTCACCGCGGCAACCTGAAAGAGATAGCTCTGGTTGTTTTGCAGCCCCGTCACCGTAGCGGTGGTGGCCGTGGATGAGTCGTGGGCCCAGGGGGTCCAGACGTTGCTGCCGACGACGCTGTATTGGATGGCGTAGTCGGCCAGCGGAAGGCCGCCAGTGAGCGTGGGGGGAGACCACGAGAGCGTTGCCCGAGCATTGCCAGCGGTGGCAACGACATTCGACGGAGCGGAAGGAACGCCCGCATTGATGGCTGACGTGGGCCGTCCGGCAAATGTGCCGGTCCAGCCGGTGGTTCCGTTGATGTAGTAGACCGTTGCGACGTTGTCGCCGGTAAAGATGCCGGTTCCCAGTTTCAGGCTCGGGGCGTTGCCGAGGAAGTAGGCGCCGGTGAGGGCTGGGCAGTTGGAGAAAGCGTAATCGCCGAGCGTGTCGACCTTGGCGGGGATGATGATGGTGGTCAGTGAGGAGCAGCCGGAGAATGCTCCCTGCTCCGACCCCTCCCTACCGCCGCCCTGAATGGTGTCGATCGATGCCGGAAGCGTGACCAATGTCAGATTTTTGCAGTTCTGAAAAGCTCCCGTCGGAATGTAGTTGACGCCGTTTTGAATCGTGACAGAAGCGAGCGAAGAACAGCCATAGAAGGCATACGAACCAAAGTTGGTCAGGCTGGAGGGGAGCGCCGCGAAAGAGAGGCTCGTACAGTTCTTGAATGCATTGCTTCCAAGGCTGACGAGCGTTGAAGATAAAGAAACGTTCGTTAGGGCGATGCAGTCGGAAAACGCACCAGCGCCCATAGAAACGAATCCGTTTGAGAAAGAAGCTGATTTCAGGCCCACGCACGAAGCGAAAGCAGAATCGCCGAGCGTGGCGAAGCCATCGGAAAAGGAAGCCGACTTCAAGCTCGTACATGAAGCAAAAGCACTATCACCGAGCGAGACAAGCCCTTTGGAAAATGCTATCGCCGGCAAGCTAGAACACCTTGCAAACGCATTTCCGCCAATGGTTACTAGGCTTGCCGGAGGTGTGATCACCGCTAAAGAGATGCAGTCGGAAAAAGCACTGTAGCCAATTGTTGATAGCCGAGATGGTAGGCTGATGCCGGGGAGCCGCGAACAACCTGCAAAGTCGTAGTCCGCGATAGCGGTTAGAGAATTAGGCAGCACGACAGATGCGAGGCGGGAGCAATCGGAAAACGTGCCGCCATTGAGAGCAGTGATCCCGGAGGGAATAACGATGCTGGTGAGCCGTGCGCAACCAGTAAAGGCTTCGCCGCCGAGGAACGTTAGGTTTGGTGGCAGCGTGATGTTTGCAAGGCTTGTGCAGAACTCAAATGTCTGCGTGGCAATACTGAGCAGACTCTTTGGTAACGAGACGTCTTTGAGCGCACTGCATTTAGAAAATGCGCCATAACGAGACATCTCGGATGTTGGGCCCAATATCTCAGTAACTCCTTCAGGAATCGTCACGCTGGTGATGTTTGTGTTTGTAGAGAATGCGTGCTTGCCGATCGTCGTCACCGGCAGTCCGCCGATTGTGCTCGGAATGCTCACGATCGGAGACGTTCCGACATAGCCGATGATCGTGACCGCGCCGCTTGTGGTCGATGTCGTAAAATCGGTCTCCGCCGAGACCGGGGCGGCGACGGCGAGGGCGGCAAACGTGAACGACTCGGCAGCCACGTTGGGCAGCGAAGCGGCAGCCAGCACCCGGCGGGGCTCCAGCACGTCGATCCCAAACCGCTCCATGAAGAGCGCGTCGCAGCGCGTGGGGCGCCGGCGGCGACGTTTGGCTGCGGGAGTCGTGGAGGGGGCGGAGGCCGCGGTGGAGCTGGAGAGAAACCGCCGGAAAAAGATAGCCGCAGAATACATGCCGATCCCCTTGTGCTGTCGATGGCCGGGCCGGCCTGCCGTTGGGCGCAGCGCCGCCATCGCTGCCCCCCACCTTACTGAGGGATTGGTGCGGCCGCAAGAAAAAATGCCGCGAGCGAGGGGGAAAATCAGATTGTGAGGCTAACCAATCAGCCAAAAAGGGGGAGCTGCCACAGCCGGATCAGAAAAATCAGCCGTTGGCCCCAAGGTTGTCCCACTGGCAGTGTCTGCTGCGGGGTTTGGCCCAGCGATCTCGGTGAAGAAAAGCGATCGAGTGCTTCTCCCCAGTCTCCGTGCAAAAAGTCATCCCGCAGATCGGCCGGCGCTTACCAGCGGGCCGAGATGCCTGATCCGCCGAAAAAATCGTCGGCCGCTTCGTTGAGACCGACAGCCGCGTGAAAATCGACCTGGAGGTTTGGCAGGAGGAAGTATTGGATTCCCGCGTGCGCATACGCCTGTCCCGGCACGGACTGTGATCCGACCGGCGAGAAGATCGCAAACTCGTTGAAGAGAATCGCCTCGGCGATGAGGTCATACTCGAAGTTGAAGGTCTGCAGATACTCCGTGTAGAAGCTGCCCAGATTGGGATCGCGGCGCTTGTTGACGTTGGTGTTGCACTCGATCTCCAATCGCTCACCGACCCGCCACACATAGACGAAGTTCATCCCCGGCAGCACCTCGTCGGCGGTGATCCCGGGGCTCCCGCTCGGCACCCGCATCTGGGGAAAGATGGTGAGCTCTGGCAGCAGTCCAGATTGCTCGACCAGCCCCAGTTTGGCGCCCAGGTAAAGATCGTCACTCCCCTGTAACACACTCTGGGAGACGGCCGTGTCGCTTTGCTCGCGGAGGTAGTTGTATTGCACGCGGAACTCAAACCACTCCTGGAACAGGCCGACGCGCAAGAGCGTTTCCGGGAACGAATCGGTCTGCACTCGCGAGCCGTTGGCCGAGTCTTGGTAGTAGGTGTAGCCTGTCTCGATCTGGACCCGGCCGAGCCCCACCGTGGCCGCCGCCTCGGCTAAATGGGGCCGGTCAGTCACCATCCGATCGCCGTAGAGCCCCTCCTCGCCGGCGGCCGGGTCATCGCTGCCCCCTTGCCATTGGAGCAGCTTTCGCGAATTGCGCGACTGAAGGTCTGATGGCAGAAGAACGTCTTGCGCCGGCACCTCGGGGAGCGCCGGCATCAGCGCCGCAGTGACGGCGGCCAGCAATGCGATGCGAATCCTGCGCATGCAAGCCCCTTAAGTGTTGTCCAGCCGGCCTATTCCTTGGGAAGAATCGTCATTTTCTGCCAGCCACAGCCAGTTTATTTGGTAAGGTTTTCCCAGCTTGCCAGGCCTGCGGCGCCCAAGGCAGGACTAGCGGTTTGGCGGGGGTGGAACAGGCCTGCCGCCGCAGGATCTGGCGACTTCAGTTCTGTGGGAAAGCGTGGCGGGTCCGCTGGACGATCGCTTTCCGTCCATAAAAAAAGGCACCCCGCACGCGGGGGTGCGTGCGGGGTGCCATAACGATTCAAACTGGCGAAGCCGATCACTCAGGCAGGATCACCGCATCGATGATGTGGATCACGCCATTGCTCGCCTTGATGTCGGTCTTGGTGACTTTCGACATGCCCTTCGCTGTGCCGACCTTCACCCCGCTGGCATCAGCGGAGATCTTCACGGTCGAGCCGCCAGCGGTCTTGGCGTCTTTGAGCTTCACAACATCAGCCGCCATGACCGAGCCCGGCACGACGTGCAACAGGAGAACAGCCTTGAGCTTATCCTTGTTTTCCGGCTTCAGCAGCGTGTCGACCGTGCCGGCGGGCAGCTTGGCAAAAGCTTCGTCGGTTGGTGCAAAGACGGTGAAGGGGCCAGCGCCCTTGAGCGTGTCGACGAGGCCAGCTGCCCCGAGGGCCGCGGCAAGGGTCTTGAATGTGCCGGCTCCAACAGCCGTTTCGACGATGTCGGCAGCCTTCGAGGTGGCCGAACCGACGCACAACGCCAGCGCAATCATCGCAGTGGACAACATTTTGAAAGACATAATTTCTCCTGGTAAGTGAATCCCCAAACCTGCCTTGATGCTAGGCGCCTCGGTCGCTGGAGACAACTTGAGCAAAAATTCTTTTGGAGGTGTGACGCGGGAAAGGGGACATTTTCCGTGCAGGAGCCAGCCCGGAAAATGTCGGCCAAACCTTCGCTGGGGCTATTTTCGCCCGCGAGCAGCGGGGGGCTAGGGCAGCTGGGGGGTCTGTCTGGTGTCGAGAGGAAGTGAGCTCAAGCTCCCGCGAACACTCAAGCCTCCACCGGCACGATCGAGCCAGACCGCATGAAGACCAGCCGGGCTGTGACATGCTGCTCGTCGAGGCGATAGATCTGGGCCACCGCCGCGCGATAGGCCTGCAGTTGCGGCGTGTAAAAAAAAGTCTTTTCGGCAAGCAGCCGGGCGTTGTCTCCTGCTGCCGAGCCCGGGGCGGTACCCACACCGTCAAACTTGAAATCGATCACCTCCGCGGCCACAGCCGCGCCGTCGCGTTGCCAGATCACCAGCCGGTCGATCACCCCCTGCATCATGCCGATGCCATCCTTGAGGGCAAACGCCTGCTCCCGCTTCAGCAGCGGCTCAGCCGGTCCGGCTGGCAGGCCGGTGGCGACCAGCTCAGCTGGCAGCTGAGACACCGGCCGCGCCAGCAGCGCCGCGATCGTCGGAACGGCAACCATGCGGCGAAAGTCGGCGAGCAGTTGCTGATGCTGATCGGCCAGCAGTGGATACTCGCGGGCCACTTCGAGGAGCTGGCTTTCGCTGGGGGCCTCTGCCGGCCAACCAAAGAGCTCAATCCACGCATGGAGGAGCGTGCCCACCTCCCGCGCGGCGCGCGAGCCGGGATCGAGCAGATCGGCCGCGGCGACCATTCTGCCCCCCTCGGCCGCCGAGGGGGTGCGCAGCGGGGCAGCGCGGCGGCGCTGGCCTGCCGGCAGCGGCTGCAGGTGGATCGGCCCGGTCGGGGGAACCGTGGCGACCGCCGTCGGCAGCGATTTTTTCCGGGACCGACCGGCCTCCTCGGGGAGTGCGTCGATCGTCGGATCGGCCAGATGCCCATGGCTGTAGAGCAGCATGTCGGGAGGGGCTGCCGGGCCATCGGGCAGCGTGCCCCGCAGCACGCCAGCGAGCGTTTTGGGGAAGGTTTTTTCCGCGGGACTCGCCGGGTTGATCACGATCTCGAGCCCTTGGATCGCCCGCGTCATCCCCACATAGAGCGTGGCAATCGCCTCCTGCACCGCCCCGTGTGAAACCTGGGCGCTGGCCTGCTGCCAGTCGGCCGGCAGGAAGGGCTGGAATTCCTGCGGCACCGCGGCCAGTACCCGGCTGATCGATTCCAGTGGCCCCGTCCGCTCCACCACCAGCCGCGGCGGGCGTGGCACGAACCGGCGGTCGAGATCGGTGAGCACCACCAGATCAAATTCGAGCCCCTTCGCTTTGTGGATCGTCATCACCCGAATCGGCGAGGGAACCGGATCGGCCACCGCCGCCGACCGGCAATGGGCAATGAAGGGATCGGTGCGGGCGAGGCCCTCGCGCGTGGCACCGCCGGCCAAGTCCCAGGCATGGGCTGCCGCCACAAACTGCTCCAGGCGGCGCCTGTCGCGCTGCGATGCCTGTGCGGCGAGTGTGTCGGCCAGCCGACCGAGCACCGGCCCATAGCCCTCGTCGATCAGCTGGCGACGGAGCAGATCGAGCGTGGCCAGAAAATCGGGCGAGAGCTCAGGGGCCAAGCCGACGGCGGCAGAGAGGGAGAGCGCCTCGGCCAGCGGTGAGGTGCTGAGATGGAAGCGGGCCACCGAATCGGCCGGATGGTCGACCAGATGGAGCACCGACAGGAGCAATTCCACCGCCGGCGAATCGGCCAGCGGCTGTCCTCCTTCGGCGCTGGCCACAATCTTCTCCCGCCCCTTGAGCCGGGCGATCAGCCGTTCGGCAGCGAGATTCGTGCGCACCAGCACCCCGATCCGCTTGCCCGGATTGGCCCGCGAGAGCGCCGCGGCCCGGCTGGCGGCGTAGCTCAGCAGCGCATCGCCGGCCGACTGTTCTTCCGTCGGCTCTGGCGCCGTCCGCAGCCGCACCCAGCCCGGGAGCGATTGCTTCGGCTGGGCGGCCGAATGGGGAGGGAATGTCGCCGACCAACGCGCGGCCAACGCATCGAAGTCGGCGAGCGCCTCACAGCCGGCGAGCCGCTGGAAGACCTCGTTGACGGCATCGAGCACAGCAGGGCTCGAGCGGTAGCTCTCGGCGAGATCGGCCGCGACCAGCGGCGTGGGGCCACGGTCAAAGAACGACTTGAGGCTGTCGATCAGCTCGGCCTCGCCGCCGCGCCAGCCGTAGATTGCCTGCTTGCGATCGCCCACGGCGTAGAACGTGCCGAGGCTGGTGATCGTGTGTTCGGCAAGGCGTTCCAGCACCCGCCACTGGCCGAGGGAGGTGTCTTGGAATTCATCGAGGAGGAGGTGCTTGGCAAAGCGGATGCCGCGCCAGCGGGAGGAATCGAGCGTGCCGTCGCCAGCCGCCTCCCCCACGAGCCTCGTCACATCATCAAACGACACGATCCCCTCCGCCGCCACCAGCTCGTCGGTGGTGTCGGCATAGGAGGTGAGCAGATCGCGAATCGCCCGCGTCTGCTGCACGATGCGCTGCAGGATGACCGAGCGAGCGACCTCCAGCAAAGTTGCAAACGCGGCGCAGAGGCCGGGATCGATCGGCTTGTTGTAGTAGGTGGTGATGCCGGCGAGCACTTTGGAGGCAATCCCCTTGGAGACAAATTCCTTCCAGCGGGTGGCGGTGAATGCGGCCAGCCCCTCGTCCCGCGACTTGGCAATCCGGGAGTCGGTGATTGGCGCGGAGAGAATTGTGTCCACGGCGGCGGCGATATCGGCCGGGGGGGGAACACGGGGCACCGTGAGCCAGTCCCAGGCGGCGGCCTCGGTGTGGCGGCGGATGCCGGAGAGATCGGCGACGATATCCTCCAGGGCCCGCTCCAGCCCGGTCGTGGTGGCGCCCCCGGAGAGCTGCACCATGAGCGTCGCCATCAGGGCGGCCGGAGTCACAGCAGAGGAGGATGAGGATGAGGATGCGGAGGCAAGCGGGACAAGCGCAGAGGAAATCGTCTGATGGATCGCCCGCCGCCGCTGGTCGGCCAGCTCTGCCTCAGTGCCGATCGTCCAGCCGGCAGGGAGGCCGATTTCAAACCGGGCCGCATCGGCACAGGTGACAAAAAAACTGTCGAGCGTGCCAACCGAGAGCCGATCGAGAGACTCTGTCACTCCCACCAGCAGAGCGCGGAAGAAGGGAGCGTCGGCAGTCGGACGTTCTATGGCCGCGGCGAGGGCCTGCGTGGCGGCGGGGGCGTCGGGGGCGGCAGCAGCGGCCAGCCGGTGGAGCACGCGGGCGAGAATTTCTCCGGCAGCCTTGCGGGCGAATGTGGCAGCAAACAGGTCATCCACAGCCACCCCGTCGGCCAGCAGCCGGATTGTGCGCGTGGTGAGCGCGTGGGTCTTGCCGGTGCCGGCGCTGGCCCGCACCGCCACATAGGGCACCACGCTCGTGTCGCGCTGCGGTAGGGTGGGGCCGGTCGATTGTGCCTTCGTCGCTCTGGCCATTTAGTCTCCCTCCCCAGCACCATGATCAACCCCATCGTCGGCGGCGGCCTCCTCCAGAATCGCATGCGTCTGGCAGATACCATCGAATTCAGGAAAAGACTTGGCGGCCCGATCGTTACGGGGAGTGAACACGCCGGCCCGCACCTGCCGCACAACGTGGCGGGCGACTTCATCGGCGGCGGCGTAGTCGCTGTCGATCCAATCGGCAGGGGTGATACTGATCTCCTCGATCCGCGCAGGCACATTGAAATAGCCAACCTCAATGCTCCGGGCCTCGCGCAACAGCCCTGCGTCAACGCCCTCAGCCGCCGGCAGCAGATGATGGTAGAGCGGCAGTTGCAGGTCGATCCATTCCCCTCGTTTACGGTGCGTCTGCTCGGGAGTACGGGCCCGGGCGGAGGTTTTGTAGTCGAGCACCTGCCAGGTGTTGGTGGCAGGGTGGTGGTCGATCCGATCGATCCGCGCCGAGAGTTCGATCGCAAGGCCATCCACTTCCAGTGCCCTGTCCTTGACGTGTTGCTCGGTGGCGTGGATCACCCAGCCCTCCTGCGCCCGGCGGGCCTGCACGGCGGCAAAGGCTTTGAGTCTGCGGCGCGCCAGTTCCGCCTGCACCGCCACGGCCGGCGCGGCGCTTGAGCCATAGCGCACCAGTACAAACCGATCCAGAATCTGTGACAGGCAAGCGGCGAGGGCCTCGGCATCGGTGGCAGATTTGAGAGCCGGGTCCTTGCCGAACCGGTCGAGGCACTCGTGAATCAGCGTGCCGAAGTCGGCGGCGCCGAGTTCCAGTGCGGCATCGGAGGTGGGCGCCAGCCGCAGCCTGTGGCGGAGCCAATAGCGGTAGGGGCAGGCAAGATAATCCTTGAACTCGGTCACCCGCATGACCGGCACAGGGCTCGGCCAGGGCTGCCCGCCGGCGTGCATCACCTGCTTTGGATCGGGAACCACCAGGGCGGAGGCGAGCGCAGCGGGCGCGGCGACTGTCACCGCCTGGGGAGCGGGGGCAAAGAGAGCCTGGGCGGTGGTGACGATGCTGTCGGGATCGCGCCGAAAGAGGAGCCGGCTGGGCACGGCGGGCGATCCGTCCGCTTTGTGGCGGGGCACAACCACCAGCAGCGCCCGGCGTGTGGCTGCGGCGACGGCCAGCATCCAGGCGTCGCGGGCGGCGATCCGGCTGGTGTTTTCCAGTTCCAGCGCCATGCGCAGCGGCTCCGGAAGCAACGGATCACGCACAGCGGCCGTGGGAAGAACACCTTCGACGGCGCTGGTGATCGCCAGCGCCGCAGCGTCGTCGAGGGCCACCTCCAACCAGCCGACGATATCGATTGCCTCCGGAAGCGGAACCGGCGGTACCAGATGCATCGACCACGTGGTCAGCAGGAGGCGGGCCAGCCCGGCAGAGCCCGCCGCCAACGCAAAGGGATCGGGCACAATCTCCAGATCGGCAAGCGTGGCGCCGAGTGCCTCAAGCGCCGTGGCCACAACGCGTTGCTGCGGTGCATCGCGATCGATCGCCACACCCTCGAGCGTGGCTGCCACGGTTCCCCGCACGGCAGCAGCCCACTGCAGGGTGAGCGTGGTGGATGAAGGGAGAACCGATGGGGATGCGGTGGCGGTTTTTTTTCCGGTCGCTGGCGTGCCGCCGCGCCGGCCTCGCGCCTTCTTCAGCCCCGCGGCCGCGTCGGCCCGGCTGGTCTGACCGGCGGCGTCGATGGCCCGGTTGGCACGTTGCAGCGGCTCAAGCCAGGCGTCGAGGGCATCGAGCAGGCGGAGAAAGGCTGCGTTTTCCTCCTGATCGCGCGGGCGATCGGCCGCCGCTGCCAGATGGGGGCGATCGATCGCCAGCGGCAGGTGGCGGGTCGCCACTCCATCGGCGAGCGCCGCAGGGAGCGGGATTCCGGTGCGGCCCTGCAGAAGGCGCACCGCATCGGGGCAGCGCAGGAGCGTGGCGAGTGCCGAAAACTCCTCGTGGGCCAGCCAGGCAAAAACTGCCGAGAGGAGTTCGTAGGGCGTGGAGCGGGCCACCGTTCGCGCCGCCCCATAGCGCCCCGCGAGGCCGGCTGCAGCGAGGGCCTGCTCGAGGGCGGGAGCCACCTTGGCGTCGGGGACGGCGAGGGTGATCTCATCGGCCGAGACTTTCCCCGCCAGCCGTCGCAGCCAGCCGACCACCGCCTGAGCTTGGCCATCGGTATCGTCAACGACCTCGATCTGCTCCAGCGGCACCGGGATCGATCGCGTCAGCCAGGCCTCGCTCACGAGGCACCCCAGCGCATCGAAGCAGGTGGAAAAATCCTCCGCGCTCAGGTCGGGAGGGGCGGCGACGAGGGCCTCGAGCGGGCCAGTGGTCAGGGCGAGCATCTGCCTCTGCAGCGGATCGATATCGACTGTGGCCAGCAGCACCAGCGCCCCATTGAAATGGATCTCACCCTTGGCAATCGCCACGCGGCGGGCCGTTTGGCGATCCCAGATCTGGAGCGAGTCGAGCTGGGTGAGATACGCCCGTTCGAGCCGGGCCAGCGCCTCCCAGCGGGTGTGGTCGCCAAAGCCGGGCAGGGCCACTTCGGCCTTGGTGGCGACATCGGCAAAGCCGAGGGCGCTGGCGGCCAATTCGCGGTGCATCCCCACCAGCGTGCGGGCGGTTTCGATGAGCCGGGCCTGTGAACGATCGGGCGACTGCGGGGGCAGGGCGTGGGGGGCGTCAGCGGCTGCCTCGGAGGGGCTCGATGTGCCCGGTGCGATCAGCGCCCGATCGCGGGAATTCGCTTGGGCGAGGGCCGCCACCCAGGCGAGCGTTTCGACGCCGGTGTCGGCCAGCGGGCGGGCCGGCTGGTAGAGGAGTTCGGGGAGTTGGCCGAGCGTGGTGGTGACAGGGGGCACCACGCTGAGGCCGCGTTCGGCCGCCTGATCGACGAGCAGTTCGAGGAGGCGATGGCCGGCAGCGCGGCCGGGCACCACGATCGTGATCGCGGAGAAATCGGCGCAGCGGGAGAGAAGCGTGGCAGGATCGGCCATGGCCCGCTCCAGCAGCCAGCCCGCGGCAGCCGGCAGCACGCCGCGGGAGATGTCGAGCCGGTGGAGCGTGCAGGATCGGCCGACGGGTGAGGCTGGCCCGTCAGCGGCCAGGGCCGTTGCGGCGATTGGCTCCTCGGCTGGGGAGAAATTCGGCAGGAGCGTCTGCCCGGCGGCTGGTGTGACAGATTTCCGACGTGCCATGGGTCCATCCTGGCGGCGGGGAAGAGCAAACGTGGCGACAGGGCCGAGAGGGGTTCATTATACCGGACGGGGGAAAATGCGACCGGTCCGGCATTCGTCCTGATCGAAGAACCGGACCTAGAGTGCGTCCGACTTCCCCGGTGCATCGGCTGCGGGACGGCAAAAGTTTCGTCGCATGCGCTCCTCAAGCGTTCGCCGATCCCTCCGCCTCCATCACTTGATGAGCACATCGGGGACTTGCGCTGTCCCGAATGCGCTCTAGCTGTCCGTGGAAAAAGTCATCCCTGACCTTTTTCCACTCGGCCGACCGCAGGAAACGCCGAGGGTTTCCTGGGTCGACCACCGCCGCATCCGGCGGCGAGTACTTTATCCACAGCCTGCTAGCCCATCCGGCGCGTTAATTGGCTGCGGGGAGTGTGTCGTCGGCGGGAGCTTCGCCACTCGGATCGAGGGCCTTCACGCTGACGGCCAGAAAACCCTTGATGGGGATCACCTGCGAAGCGGCGACCAACTGCGCGGTGAGCGTGAGATCGCAGTTGACATCTGGCTTGCCGCTATCGGTGCGCAGTGAGCCGAGGTGGTCTATATAAGGCTTGATCGCGCCGCGGAGGGTTTTATCGGTGGCCGGACGCGACGTATCGCCGACGAAGTTGCGCAGGTCTGCACCGCTGAGGACATACTCCTGTTCCACCGCATGAAATGTGGGAGCCGGCACAGAGAAGGTGGCCACGGTGGCTCCGGAGGTGTCGTCGCGGAGCGTGCACTGCAATTGGGCGTTTTGGGGAGGGACGAACGTCGACGGCGCCAGGATGCGGATCCGGTCGGCGTTGGTCTGAAAGAATTCATTCATCCTCCAGCCGCCCGTTTTCGTCTTTGTGGTGGTGAGCGAAACCTCCGCATCGGGTGCGAAGGAAAGATCGCAGGCAGCGCTCGTTGATGTGCCCGCCGAGGTCTGCTGATAGACCGGAATCAGGAGATGGTCGCTCACGCCATAGGGCGTCGCCAGATGGACGTCGACGAATTCCGCGATGTCACAGCAATCGGCGCACGGCTCATCGCTGGGGCAGATGGCCACTGACGTCGGTACTGCCGGTGCCGGGAGGGGAAACTGGAGCTGCGCTCGCGGCAGCACAGAACGCATCATGCCGGAGTCAGCTGGGGATGAGGATGGGCCGGTGGGCTGCGATCGCTGGGAGTGCTGGTTGTCACCCGAGGGAGCGGTTGTCCCGCTGCGAATCGGATTGTGCGGTTCACCTGTCGGTGTAGAAATCTGCTCCGTGCCGCTGGCGAGCACCACGTGGCTGTTCCGGCGGCGGCCGCCCGCCAGAGGCCGGGCGATTGAACGCATCCGGGCGGTGGCCGGTGTCGGTGCGGTGCTTGTGTTTCTGCGGATCACCTGCACTCCCGGAGGAATCTCGGCCCGCAGCACCTGCCGGCTGATGAGCGTGACGGGAACCTGCTTGCCGCCGGCGATCACGCTGGTGTCGTGCAGGTTGAAGCCCTTGCCGACCAAAAACACCACCGTCGTGCCGCTGGTATCAACTCCCTCGGCGCCGTAATAGCCGATCAGCTCCGGCGCCAGATCGGTCACTCCAGTATTAAAGAGCTCAAACCCGCCGCTGGTGTTTTCGTAGGGGATCTGGGCGGTCATGGTTTGCAGCGGCAGTTCGCGGTCGAGCTGATCGACGCGCCGCATCAGGCGGGCCACCTCGCCATCGCGGTAGGCACCGGCGTTTTGCGCACACAGGCCCGCCGACTGCTGCATCGATTTGACGCTGCGGGAGAGCTTCATCGCCTGCCGCATGCTCTGGTCGGTCGATTTCGGATTGGTCAGCGAGAACCAGTTTGAGCGGACATCGAAAGTGACATACGGCACAAACGACGGCATCACGATGATTGCGGTGCATTCCCGCATGCCTGGTTCCAGATGACGCGTGGAGAGATCGCGGGTTTGCGAGTTGCTGCCGATGACGGTGCTGGCAAACGCCGCGAAATTATTCTGCGTGGGAGGCGCCTGCACGCGGGGATAGAAACGCCATCCAAACGTATCGTTGCCGTGGGTGAATCCGACGGCGGTCTGGTTGAGCCCAATCGTGGCCATGTTTGTCTGCAGCATCCGATCGTAGCGGGCCAACGTCTGGCGGTTGCTGCGTCCGTGGGCCACAGACATCGCCAGGGCGAGTTGCATCTCCCGCCGCTGCGAGAACATCTCTTCGACGTTCTGCTCGTCGGAGACCGGATCGAGGGCGAAGATGCGGATCGGCCACCGCCGCCGCACGTATTCGTTGAAGCTGGCCCGGGCCTCCGTGCTGGGATTCGGTCCATAGTATGGCCCCTGCCAGATGCATCCGGCCGCGTATCCCTTGGAGGCTGAGATCGTGCGCATGTCTTCGAGCAGCCGATCATTGAGCAGGGCTGACTCCACCAGAATTGCCCAAGCGAGCACGGCGGTGCTGGTGCGGCAGATGTGGCAGGTGCCGACATCGTTTTCGCAGGGGCCCTTGCAGAGGCATCCCAGGGAAGGCTCGACCAGCCGGCCCTCGACCGCGGGCGCCTCGTCAAACCCGAGGGTCTGGAAGAAATTCCGGCGGCGGAGTTCCAGCTCACCCATGCGGCGGCTGCGGATCAGTTCGGCCAGATTCCAGCTGGCGAGTTCGTCCCACACCTGACTGTGCCGTGGCTGGCAGAGGAAGTCGTAGGCGGCCTGCAGTTCCTCGCCGAGAAATCCCCGCACGTCGTTGTAGTTGATGCAGGGGCTGTTGGCGGGATTCCCGCCGAGCGCCTCGAACGTGGCCCGGAGCATGAGCATCACCTGGGTTTCCCCGATAACGTCGACGAGTTCCTCCGGGGGGAGCGGCATGCGGGCCCGGCGCATCTTGGCCGTCGGCACCGACACCGATATGGTGTGCGATCGCATCACCTTGCGGATGCGATCGGTGAGCTTGCGGCTGCGTGCTGCCCGGTCGGGATCGGGGATCGCTCCTCCTTCCGATTCCAACAGCGCGTCGATCGTGTCTGGTCCCTCGCCGAGCGAGGTCGCGCAGATGGCGGTGCGCACCTCGCCGTTGTTGACGGCGAACGTCAGCCCGGGGGCGATGAGGTCGACAAGATCGTTGACGACCAGATTGCGGAAGGTGGTGGGGAGCAGTTCGTCGCCGAGCTGGGCCTCGCCGATGACAGTGACTTCAGCGCCGTGCCCCCGCTGCGTGTTTTTCCCGGGCAGAATCGAGATCGGGATGCGCACGAGGTTGAGCGCGTAGCCGGGGGAATCGGCGGTGTCGTCACCTTCGTTGATGCGCCGCAGTTGGTCGAGATGACCGATGTAGTCTGACAAGTGGTCGAGATGGATGTTGGGCTCAAGGCTGACGGCGTTGTTGTTGCCCATCCCAAACGTGGCAAACGGCGTCGATGTGGTGGTGAAAGGGGCGGTGCGATCGATCACGCCGCTGTTGGGATCGGCGGGATTGGAAATCATGTTCTGGACCGTGGTGAAATTCGGGGGGGTCGAACCCGAACTACCGCGGCCCATCGCCATCGCCAAGCCGGCAAACGATTGATCGCTGCGGCTGATGCTGGCGTTATTCAGATCTTGAAAATTGCCCAGCTGCGCCTTCATCTCCGCTTCATATTCGTAGCGGTGGCGGGTGAGCCGGCTCTGGCCCCACACATCGGGTTGCTTGGCAACGATCGAGCCAAAGGCATCGATGTGGTGTTCCAGCCAATCGATCTCGTCGGCGAGTTGCTCGACGCGATCGTCCTTGCAGGTGGGGGGGCGATCGCGGTGCCAGGCCCGCGCCGGCGCAGTGACGGCATGCCAGATGCCGCCCGATTCCCCGGCGCTGGCCAGGGAGGCGCTCATAGCCAGCGACATCACCACGAGGAAGAGTGATGCCCGGGGCGTGTTGCGGGCGAAAGATGCAGCCATCTTCAAGACCTTGAGTTTTTCTGAACAGCGAACCGCTTCGATCATGGGGCTGACTCTCATACTTATGACAATCGTCAGGTCGCGGCCGAGCCTTGCGGAAGGGTTCGCCCGACCGGGAGTCGCTGCCCAGCCTCCCCCGTTTTTCATTGCCCGAGGGGCCCAGCATGCGACGCTCCTCCAGCCAGCCCATGCTGCCAAACGTCTGCGGGACCAGCCTGCGTTGCCAACGCGTTGCCGCCTGTCGGTTGTCGGGATAGGCTGATCCCTGTAGCGAGGGGGGGCGGGACCTTGAGCCAGTTCAGGGCGCCACTCGACAGCGTGAGGTTTTTGGGAGGGCAAATGATGCGTGGGGACTCAGTCGGTCGGGATGGCGCGCGGCGGGAACGGGCTGGTGGCTGCCGCTGCTTCATCATTCCGCCGGATGTGCTCTTGCGATTGGCGGCCGACAGGCGGCTCTCTTCGCGGCAGCGGAACGATTTCGCCAACGCCGCCAAGCTTGAGACGCAGTGGCGCAAGGTGCGCAGCGAACGCTCCAAGCTGGCGCGGCTGGCGCGGGCGAGCCTGCCGAGCGGCTTGGCCGCGGCAGCGTCGGTGGGGCTGCCGAATGTGGCGATTTTTGACTGCGGCCATGGCACGTCGCTGCCGGGAACTCAGATCGAAGAGCCTGCCCGGTCAGCCGATGGCACGGTGAAGCGGGCCTTTGTGGAGACCACCGCAGTGGCTGAGTTTTACCAATCGCTCTTCAAACGCAACTCGCTCGACAACGCGGGAATGACGCTCATCTCCTCGGTGCACTACAGCGTGCACTACAACAACGCCTTCTGGAGTGGCAGCCAGATGACGTATGGCGATGGCGACGGCAAGATCTTTCTCGACTTCACGAAGTCGAGCGATGTGATCGGCCACGAACTGACGCATGGGGTCACGCAGTTTGCGGCCGGCCTCAACTACTCAGGCGAAGCGGGGGGGCTCAACGAGAGCATGTCAGACGTATTTGGCTCGATGTTTCGCCAGTGGCGGGCCGGGCAGGATGTGGCGCAGGCCGATTGGCTCATTGGTGGCGATCTCATCGGGCCGACTGCCAAGGAACGCGGATTTTCCTGCCTCCGCGACCTCGCCGATCCGGCCGCCAAGCACTGCCTCGCTCCGCAGCCGAAAAAATTCTCGCAGTACAAGCCTGGCATGGATCCGCACGAGAGCAGCGGGATCCCCAACCTCGCCTTTTACAAAGCGGCGATGGCGATCGGGGGCAAGAGCTGGGAGAAAGCGGGGCAGGTGTGGTATCAGGCTCTGACCGGGTTTCGGGCAAGCCCGGCGCTCAAGATGGGGGCCTTTGCCAAGCGCACCCGAGCAGTGGCGAAAACGCTCTTTCCGGGCGAGCCGGAGGTCAAAGCTGCGATCGATGCGGCGTGGCTGGAAGTTGGGCTCTAACTGCCCGTGGAAAAAGTCTTCCCTGCACTTTTTCTACTCGGTCGCCCGGTGGAAAAGCCGAGGTTTTCCACGGTCGACGGGCATCGCATCCAGCGATGCTGCACTTTATCCACGGCCTGTTAGAATTTTTTCCTGTGGGAGGCGTTGATGACGCTAGTACGAGTCGAGCGGATCGGTGGCGTAGCGGGTTTTGGCCTCGCCGCAGGGCATCTGCGCAGCATCGGCACGATCGACACTGCCACGCTCAAGCCTGCAGAACAGAAAATTCTCGACGTGCTCTTCAGCCACGGTGCCCAGGGAAAAGCCGCAGCGCATCCCGGCCCGGCCTGCGACGCCTTCTGCTACCGCCTCTCGCGGGGAAGCGGCGCAGCGACGGAGACGATCGAAGCAGCAGAGGCAGCGCTGCCGGCGGCGGTGGTGCAGTGTGTGCGGGATGAGATCGTGTAGGGAGGGGGCTGACGCAGGCGGCCTCATGCGTAGAGGCAAGAAAAAAACGCCCGTGCTTGCGGGGCAGAAATAGTGAAACACTTTTGGGGGATTATGCCCAATGAATGTTGTTCATGAATTGCAGGCGCTCCAGCGACTCTATCAATCCGGGGCGATCAACCAGTATGAATTTCACTTGGCCAAAGCCAAGCTCCTGAGGAGTGCGCCAGAAGCTCAGCCAAGCGAGAACACGCTGCCGAGAGCCGCCGTGCCAACGTGTGCAGGAACTTTTGAAACATGCGGAACACGCTGGTCCCCTGGCAACTGCTGAGCCTTGCGAACTACTCGATGCCATGGGTTTGCGGGTAGGTCCCAGCCTGATGGATAATCCTCTGGTAGCGAGCACGTGATCGCAAACATTCTGCTGAGGAGAGATTCCTGATGGGCCGTAGCCTTGTCGTCGCTGCCGTATTCTTCGCCGGAACGGTCGCGTGGGCCGATGAGCCGGGCCCAGCGCCGCTTGGAAATGCCAGCATTCAATGCAAGGCGGGCTCGTCCGAGATTGTTATCACCACGACCGATCGGCTTGCCGGAGCGATTCATTCGCTGACCTGGGGCGGCAAGGAGTTTATCGACAGCCACGACCACGGCCGACAACTCCAATCCGCTGCCAGTTTCGACGGCGCAGCCGCGGGTGAATTCTGGGCCGAGTGCTTCAACCCGACGGAAGCCGGCTCGCGGGCAGACGGCACCGGTGAAAAGACGTCGAGCAAGTTGCTGCAACTGCAGGCCGAGGGGGCCGAACTGAAATCGACAACACAGATGGCGTTTTGGCTCCCCCCCGGCGAGAAGTCGTTCGGCCGGCTGGCTCTCAACGAAAAGGTGCTGTCGGATCACCTCCTGACGCGGCGTGTTCACATCGGTCACAAACAACTCGCCAATGTCATCGAATACGATGTCACTTTCACAGTCCCACAGAGTGAGCGGCACACCTACGCTCAGTTCGAGACGCTGACGGGATACATGCCCCCCGAGTTCTCCTCGTTCTGGAAGTTCCTGCCCGAATCCGGCACGCTGGAAGAGTTGGATGACGGCCCCGGCGAGCAAGGGTTTCCGGTCGTCTTCGCTACCCCGACCAAGACTTATGCGATGGGGGTATTCGCCCCGGACCAGCCGGCGCTCGGCCAGGAGAAGCCGGGGTATGGCCGCTTCCGTTTTCAGGATGAGAAGGTGGTTAAATGGAATTGCGTCTTTCGGGTGCGGAACGACAAGGGAATCGCCACCGACGAATACCGCTTCCGCATGTTCGTCGCCGTCGGTAGCTTGGAAGATGTGAGGCAGGCGTTGGGGGCCTTGGTGCAGGAGTTCGCACGACGCTGACGGGGAGAGCACCCGGCCGTACCATACGGAGCGGCAGACCGGGGGGCATGTGGGGTTCCTCGGTCGACAGCCGCTGCATACACCGGAGATGCCGATTCTGGTCGCGTTGCTTGGGAGTCTGCTCGTGGCGCGGATGTGCGGCTTTCGGCTCATGCGCGGTGGCAACCTCTCTTCTGCACTCCCGGCCTGATCGATCTGTGGAGACAATCAGAAGAGACCATGCTGCCCGGGAAAGAGGGTCTGCCGACAATTTCAGCAAGTGAGCCAAAGTTTCGCCGGCGTTGCCGATTTCCCCCAGCTTCTCTGGATTTGGTGGCTGGCACCTTTTTGGCTCGAGAGATTCACAGTGCTTGACATCATTATCAAGGATGAGCGGCCCCGTGTTGAGGAGCTGTTCGCGCCGTACCAAGCTCTGATCGGCCACGACTTTGCTGGCTATCGAAACCACGTGTACCGGTGCATCACCTACGCGATGCACTTTTTGGGCAACGCGACCGAATACGAACAGATTGTGGAAACTGCATTCGTTTATCACGACATCGGGCTGTGGACAGATCAGGAACTGGCGTATCTGGAGCCCTCAGAAGCTGTCGCCCTTCAGGACAACGAAAAATACGGTTGGGGAATCGACCCAGCCGCTTTGCGTGGCGCGATCCATTGGCACCACAAGGTGTTCAAGTACACAGGAATGCACGCAGAAGTCATTGAGGCCTGCCGTAAAGCCGATTGGATAGACGCAACGCAAGGGTGGTGCCGCAAGGGAATGTCCAGATCGGCCATAGCCAAAGTCGAAGCCACATTTCCCAACTGCGGGTTTCACAAAACCCTCCTGCGTTTGGCCAAGGAATATGGCGGTTCAACGCTTGGTGGCGGCTTCAAGGTGGTGCGAGGAATCGTAAAATGGTGACGCGGTTGTGAGTTCGTGAGATCACAAGCCCAGGCCTTGCCGATTTTCCCCAGCTTCTCTGGATTTGGTGGCTGGCACCTTTTTGACGATCGCCACGCCAATCGCCACTGCTGGCGCTGCCAAGAGGAGCAGGCCCACGATGAGCACCAGGAGCGTCGCGGAGGTCGTATCCCAGCGGCTGCGGCCCAGCAGCGTTTGCGCAACAGCAAAAAATCCCACCAGCAGCGTGCCGAGCGTCGCGGAAGCAACCAGCCGCAGGCGGGCCTGCTCCGGCAAGCCAGCGAGCCTCGCCCCCCAGGCCAACAGCGGCAGCCACTGCAGCGCATGGATCACTGCCCCATGCGGAAATTTCGGCACGCCCGCCAAGCCAAATCGCTCCGGCTCCAGCCCTGCCTGCTGGCGAAGTTCGCCCAGCACGCTCACCCAGATGCCAAGCAGGCACGAGACCACCAGCAGCACCAGCCCACCCCGCGCAGCCAACAGCATGTCGGCCGGGAGCGCTGTCTTTTGCCAGAAGAACCTGATCATCAGATCGACCGCGATCAGCGTCACCCAGAGAATGAGCAGGCCGAGGGCGTCGTAGAGAAATGAGTCGAAGGGGGTCTGCCGGTTGAAATGGCTCGGCACTCCCCGCCACTGCTGGTAGTCGATCGCCACGACCTCAATTAGGAGGGCCACCGCCAGCGACCCGGCCAGCCAGCGATCCCCCCGCCGCCACGGCAGCTGCGCCCATGCCCAGCCGAGCGACAGGAGCGTGAGGCCTCCCGAGATGCCAAACAGAATCGGCTTTCGCAGCGACACCGGCCCTTCCCAGGACCCGCCCACCACTGCCCACATCAGCCCGTAGATGCAGCCGCTGGCAATGAGAACCAAGCCGATGGCCGCCGGCAAGCTTGCGCGGGAGTCGGTCCACCAGCGGGCTAGCGTTGAGCGAGGTGGGGGAGAGGGAAGAGCATCCATGCAACCATCGTAGAGTGTTTTGGCAGACCAGCGGAGGGCTGGTGCGCGAGTGTTTGGAGAAAGATCCCGTTCGCGTGGGCTTTTCCACGAGCAACTACGGCGCGGTCGGGATGAACTGCAGCCCCTGGCCGGTGACGGGGAATTCTCCCGAGCCCTTGAAGGGATTCGGCGTGTCAGTCAGCGGCAGTTCCTCCACCGTCTGCACTACCGTCTGTGACAGCACCCCATCGGCGGGCCCCCCCTCGTACGTGCGCGTCACGTTCGCCGTCTTCTTCTCCAGCTCAAGCTGATAGAGCCGCATCATCGTCAGATAGAACTTGCTGAAGTCGTTGAGGCCGTCATCCATCACCCACACATAGGTGTCTTGGTAGTGGCCGCAGTAGAGGGCCGTCTTCGGCACGTCGCGCTTGCAGCCGGCATGAAACCAGCCGCGGGGGATCGCCTCGCAGAGGTCGTCGCACCCCAGGGCATGCTGCAACTGCTCGGCGCAGGGGGGATCGTATTGAAGTTGTGAATTGAGGAGGATCTGGAAGGCACAGCGCATCAGTGCCAGCTTCTCTGCATTCTGCAGCGGCGAGAGCGACCACTGCTCCGAGACTGTCCGGCTGGCGTTGAGCAGCCCGAAGGGAAAGATGTTGGTGATGTCGCCGGTGCCGGCGCCGTTGTCGCTGACCTGCACCACGCCGCCGCTGATCACCACGGGGTTGGGCACCGCGGCGGGATTGGCCACCATCAGCGCCAGATTGTCGAGAATGTGCGTGTAGCGCAGTTCAGCGAGAGAGTTTCGCGTGAAGGCGGTGCTGCGCTTCAGCTGGAGATGCGTGCAGCCTGGCGCCGCAACAGCCACGCAGAGCAGCCACACCAGCAGTTTCTTCATGCCGATCATGCCCAGATGCTGTGCCGCACAGCCCCCATCTCGGTCCAGTTTTTTTAGGGCCGAGGCGTTGCCGAAACCGCGCGGAATGCTGCGAACCAAAACCGTATCGGCAGTATCGGCTGTTCGGGCTGGGCAGCTTGAGTCGATTATGCCGGTTGTAAGGGGGCTTGGGGGGGCGGCTCGCCGCTGACACACGGCTTAGCGATGAGCCAGATCGGCCGAGAGAATATCAGCAGCACGCTCCCCGATGATGAGGGCCGTGGCGGCGGTATGGCCGCCAGTGATGGTCGGCATGATGGAGTTGTCGACCACCCACAGGTTATCCAGCCCATGTACCCGCAGCCGCGGATCGACCACAGCGAGTCGATCGGAACCCATGCGGCAGGTGCCGGCCGGGTGGTAGTAGGTGGTGGCATGATCGCGCATGAAGGCAGGGAGATCGAGGGCCCCCGGCAGCAGTTCCCGCCCCAGACCAAACCGCCTCAGAGCCGGTTGCTGCACGAGCGAGCGCACTCTGGCCACGCCCGCCTGCAGGGCCAGGGCGTCGGCAGGGCTGCTGAGAAACTCTGGATCGATCAGCGGCGGCCCCCAGGGATTGGCTGGATTGGGTGTGAGTCTGCCGCGGCTCTGGGGATGCAACAGCACCACGGAGAATTCGACCGCCCGGGGATGCCGGCTGGTCTGGAAGTGCGTAAAGACCTCGATCTCGGGTGAGGCCCCCGGGGGGCCGAGAAAGCATCCCGACTCGCAGCAGTTGGAGGCCATCACCCCTGTTCTCATGATCGCCCATTCCGCAGCGGCCTGCAGCCAGCGTGCCGGCCTGCCCGGCGGCGGTACCCGCGACTCCACCACCACCGGCACGCCGAAATGATCCTGCAGATTCTGCCCAACTCCCGGCAGATCGACGAGCACCGGCAGACCGGCGGCCTCAAGCGCCTGCGTCGGTCCGATGCCGGAGCTGTGCAGGATCCGGGGGGAGAGGATCGTGCCGGCGCATACGATCACTCCTTCTCTGGCCAGGATCTGACCGCGGCCCCGCCGGCCACCCAGCTCCACCCCCACCGCCCGCGTGCCCTCCAACACAACCCTGCGGACCTCGGTGCGGGGCAGCAGCGTAAGGCCTCCAGCCGGTTGCACGTCATGGAGATACCGGGCGGCACTGAGTCTGCCGCCCCCCTGCTGAAACAAACCAAACATCCCACATGTCTCAGCCTCCGCGCCGCTGAGCGGGTCCTGTCGCCGCAGGCCTTCCTCGGCGCATGCTTGCAGAAAGGCTTGCGAAAACGCCGACTCGTACACGGGCCGACCGATCGGCAGCAGGGACCGCTTCGCCGCCGCAGTCGCCCGCTCGAGGCAGGGCTGCAGGTCGGCCCAGGCCCACCCCGGGCATCCGGCGGCTGCCCACGCGTCGTGGTCTCCCTGAGCGCCGGCGGCTGCCACCATGGCGTTGACAGACGCGGTTCCGCCGACGACTCGGCCCATCGGAAACCTCATCCGCCGGCCATTGAGCTGCGGCTGCGGCACGCTTTCCAAGTTCCACGACCAGGCCGTCCGCAGCCGGAGGCTGGCCAGCGGCATCTGGAGCGCCCAGCCGGGATAGCTCGGCCCCGCCTCGATCACCAGCACCCGCTTGCCGGTTTGCTCCGCCAGTCGTCTGGCCACGACGCACCCCGCCGTTCCAGCACCGATAATAATGATGTCAGCGGGGGTTCTGATGACGACTCCTGCTCGGCCTGGGGCCGCTGGCAGATGGAGGTTTCAAACTCACCGCAGCGGCGGCAGGCCCCGCGCCAGGCGCAGCCGGTTGAGCTGCACCCATGCCGCCGGCACCCGGCGGAAGAGCTTGAGCAGTTGCGAGGTGCTCACGTGGAGCGCCGCGGCCGCAGCCGCCACGTCGAATGCACTGGCCTCAAGCGCCTGCAGCGCCTCGGCCAGAAGTGCCGGATAGTCGTCATGCTCCAGGGCCACCGCCAGCCGCCCGGCCTTGGCCCGCGTGAGCCACAGCGGCGAGGGCTCATGGGGGCCTGATGCCGGCTGCGGCAGCCACTGAAGCGCCAGCCGCAGCCGCAGCCGCTTGAGCGCCATCCGCCGATTTTCCTCCTGCGAGCGCCGCTCGGCTGCCTCGGCGGAAACCCCCGTGGGGCGATGGAGGAGCACCACCGCCGTTTCCACCTTATTGCGATGCTGGCCCCCCGGGCCACCACGCCTGGTGCGGGTTTCTTCGCACGCTCGCAGCAATTCTTGTGGGGGCAGGGTGGCGGGGTGCATGCTGGCTTGAGCGCTTAGCTGCTCGGCTTGTCCTGCGTGGTGAAACGCTCAATCACGAGCGGATCGGGGGCGTTGATGTCGCCGATCCGCAGCGCCGCCCGGCCCGCCAACAGATCGTCTACCAGTGGCCCCACCACCTCCGCCCGCCAGCCCGAGACCAGCAGCGGTTCGCGGTCGGCCGCTTGGTAGCCCAGCTTGTGGGCCAGCAGATCGCGCATGTCCGACGAGGTGCCGACCAGCGCCGGTGCCAGCTGCATCTGCCGGCACATCCCCGCCATCGCCGTGGCCAGAAACTGCCCCAGCACAGCCAGTTGCGCCGGCGGAGCGCGGAAGCGTTCGCCGCCGGGGCATTCTTCTTCGGGCAGCTCCAAGCCCCGCGCAATCGCTTCCGAAAGGCCGTTCATGATGTGGCGCAGATCAGAGCGCTGCATCCCGCGGATCGCTGCGATCTGCTGCTGATCGGCGCTTTTGCGCCGGCAGAGCTCGACCAGAAGGTCGTCGCGCAGCACGCGCTTGGGGGGCATGTCGCGGCTCTCCGCCACGGAATCGCGCCAGTGCCACAGTTCGCGGGCCACCGCCAGCTCGCGCCGCGACAGGCCGCTCAAACCCGACACCCGACGCCAGCGCTTCCGAATGAACGACTCCTCAACGTCGTCCTGCCAGGCCGCCATCTCCTCGTCCATCCAGGCAGTGCGCTCCTTGGCGGCGAGCTTCCCCTCCAGCTTTCGCCAGATCTGCTCCAAATGCCGAACATCGTCGAGGGCGTAGTCGAGTTGCGCCTGCGAGAGGGGCCGCTGCCGCCAGTCGGTGCGGGTTTCGCCTTTGTTGGTCGGCAGGTTTAAGAAGCGCCGCACAATCGAGGCGTAGCCGGCGGGATAATCGTGATCGACCAGCCCCGCCGCCACCTGCACATCAAACAGCGAGGACGGGCGGGTTGAGATGGCGTGCAGGATGAACCCCATCTCCTCCCGGCCAGCATGCACGACGGTGGTGCGGCCCGGCACCGTCATGAGCCGCCAGAAGGCGTCGAGCTCGCGCACCTTCAGCGTGTCGATCACGGCCAGGATGCCGGGGGCCGCCACCTGGATCAGGCAGAGTTGGCTGCGGTAGGTGTGCTCCGACACGAACTCGGTGTCGAACGCCAGATGGCTGTGAGCCGAAAGCCGCTCAACCAGATCCGCCAATTGCGAATCGGTCGTGACATGCTCAAAGCCTGCCGAAGAGGGATGGGTGGGCACGCAGGGGGGTCGCCAGAGGAGAGGGAAACGCGAAAGCCAAGGCAGGGAACGCAGTGGAGCCTGCCGCATCCGCGCCGAACACAACACCCCGAGTCTACAGGAACAGAAAGGATACCAGCACGAACACCGGCAGGAGCACTCCGAAGCTATAGAGCATGTAGCCGAAGAAACTCGGCATCCGCACGCCCGCCTGCT
>CAISJI010000032.1 GCA_903885565.1 uncultured Planctomycetaceae bacterium | reverse complement strand
CCAAGGGAACGTCTAAGAGCGAAGCCAGCCTGCAGCACGACTTGATCTCAGCCCCGGTCCAGTTGGTGTCATCCGGCCGAGAGCAGATCCCGGTCGGCCTGAAACGCCCTGGCGGCTGTCGTGCGTTGTTCTGGGGCGAGGATCTTTCTGACACCGAGCCACGTGAATGAGAGCTTCACCGCGGCCATCGTAGTGCGGAGTCTGTTGGCGGCGGTGGGGGAAGTTTGGGTGGCGGGATTGGTGGTGGGCAGGGTTGTGGATCGAGGGGGTGTGTGCTGGCCGGTCTGGGGTTCGGTGGTGGTTGCGGTGGACATGAGGTGGTTCCTGTTGTGGTTGGTGTAATGGGTCTTGAAGGAGCAGGTCTCGGCAGGCACTCGACTCCGCCTCGTCTTCGCCCGGTGCCAATTGGTGCGCGCCGGTGTCGATTCGTGCGCGCCATCCCCGATTCGGCATTTTTTGCGTCCGGTTGCTTGCAAACTTGGTGTGAGGGCCGCACAATCTGGAAATTGCGATGGGCACGGATTCGCCTCAATTGGCATGGCAATCGCAACGTCGCACCCAAAAGGACAGGCACATGTCGAATCGTGGACAAGGTTCCTGCATCGCGATGAAGAGTCGTTGTCGCGGGATCACCAACCAGACGTGCCTATTGGCTTTCGTGACTTGGCTCACGTGCCTTTCCCAAACGTCGCAAGCAATTCAAATCTATGTTGTGGACTCGACGTATACATCTGAAACACTCGAAGTTGAGCCCAGCGACTCCATCGACAACGTCAAGCAGAAGACACAAGATCGCACTCACATAGCCCCCGCCAGCCAGTATCTCTACTTCGGCGGCACGCTTCTGGAAGAAGGCTACACGCTGAGTGACTACAGCATCGGGCGGGGCTCGACGCTCCCGTTGGTTGCGACCGCTGCGTTCAGTTCTACGCCGCTCCCGAACGTTGTCTGGAACTTTGGTGTCAACGACGTAACGGCCGGTGCTGGCGTCGGGTGGACGCTATGGCAGACCAACGATCCCGTGGACCTATCCTCGTATGGCCCGGGCGCCATCACCTTCAACGTCTTTGGCTACAACGGACTACTGGCCGGCACACCCAGTGGATATGACTCCGCGTCACCGTACTCGTTGACGTTGCTGACTGCGGCGGGTGGTATCAACGGGTTCTCCGCTTCGCAGTTCGATGTGATGGGTACGTTTGCCGACAGAGCCTCTATTGTTCAGAGCGGTAACTCGCTGCTCCTGCAAATAGGAGCCAGTGCAGTTCCCGAGATCGATCCAAATAGCCTTGGAAGCGTCTTGGCCCTCGTCTTGGGGTCGCTGGGACTGCTTGAGCGTCGTCGGCTGAAGGTAAAGCTGGCCGTCTGATAACGCCCCAGCACTATGCAATTCTGAGGGGAGCAGGACTCATCCGCGAGCCTGCTCCCCTCGCTTGTTTCCCGGCTGCTCAATTCACCCCCGGCTCCCGCACGACCCTCCGCAACCCGACCGCCACTCACACCTTCCGACCGCGAATACACCCCAGCCCGATCCGCCGACAGGCATCTTCCGGAGGCCCACTGCCGCAGGCTCTCGATCTTGTCGCCCGCAGTGACAGCCACGGGTACGACGTTCTGGGCGGCCTGAACCAAGGGAACGTCTAAGAGCGAAGCCAGCCTGCAGCACGACTTGATCTCAGCCCCGGTCCAGTTGGTGTCATCCGGCCGAGAGCAGATCCCGGTCGGCCTGAAACGCCCTGGCGGCTGT
>CAISJI010000031.1 GCA_903885565.1 uncultured Planctomycetaceae bacterium | reverse complement strand
TCCCCGGCATGCTCCGGCGAGGAGATGCCGGCCTGCACGCAGGGGAGCATCACCAGATCCTCGCCCACAACCTTGAGCCAGAAGCCGGCCTGCAGCCGGCCCCATCGCCGGAGCACCCCGTTCCAGAGTCCACAGCCTGCCCCTCCCTGCGGCGCAAACCAGCTCATGAACAACCTGGTTTGGATCTCTGTTTCGGGCAGAAAGCTGAGCACGATCGTGAAGGCGTCGGTTTGGGCAATCGTGCAGGTTGGATGGAGATGCGCGTGGCGATAGACACCGGTGCGCGGCATGCCAATCCGTGCGAGAGCCATCTTTTCCAAGGCGTACATCCACGCCCGCTGATCGCCTGGCCCCAGAAAGATCGAGGCATCGGCCAACAGTTCGTGCCGGCAATCCTGCTCCAGCGGAGCTCGGCCGAACGTGCGCGGATGCACCTCCGCCACGTGGTAGCTCTCGAGCGTGTTTTCCACCGCCACCTTCCAATTCACCGGCAAACGCACCTCGCGAAAACCGAGACATCCCCCAGAACTCGTCATCCGTTCCAGCTGGGTCCCGCACGAAGCCAGCGCCCCAGCGATGTCGGGCGCCTGCGGATCGAGCGAGGCAAACACCAGTCCTCCGCAGACGGCCACCTTGATCCTCCGCAGGCCGAGCATTCCCTTCTCAAGCGGCCGAAACGAGGGGGCATCGGGAATCTTGCGGGTGGCACCCGAAACTTCATCAAACTCCCAGCCGTGATAGCCACACTTGAGCACGGCACAGTGGCCGCTGGCCCGATCTGAGAGCTTGGCCAACCGGTGCGGGCAGACGTTGAGAAATCCGCGGATCTCCTCCCCGTGACGCCGCAGCAGAACCGGCCGCCCCAACAGTTCGAATGTGATAAACGCACCGTCGCGGGGCAGCTGCGCTGTCGTGGCCACCAGATGCCAGCCCGGAATGAGGACATGCTCAAGTTCCCGCCGATACCACTGGGGGTCGTGATAAGAATGCGGCGGCAGGAGCTGCGGCAGATGGGTGTCGCTTATGAACATGGGCTACAACTCCCACCGCTCATCTCGTGCCCGGTCCTCCAGCGGCTCCTCTGCTCTGACTGCGCCACGGCCAGTACGACGATCTGCCCTGCCGCGAGAAAGAATCGCCCCACTCCACGAACCGCTCTCCAGGAATGCCCCAGATTCCAGTGGAATTCGTCGCCGTCGGCCGCTTCGATCGAAACTTCCAGCGGACGGAATTCAGCGTCGAGCGCCGCTGCCTTGTAGGCCGCCTCCTTGGCACCCCACATCATCCCCCGCGACAACGAGCGATTCACCGCCAGCAGCTGCCTCTCAGCGGGAGTGAACCAATAATCGAGGCCGTAGTCGGTGCGTTTTCCAGCAGCCGCCTGCGGGCCAAAGTCGACGATGTCGATGCCGACATCGGCTTCCCGACACGCTGCGGCACCGATCACACTGGATGTGTGGGCGGTCGATACGCTCACTCCCCCATGGCGGCCGGCGACCAGCGCCACCGGACGCCCCGAGGGCAGCAGCGCAGCCACCCGCACCCGCCCGGCCAGAAACTGCAAACTCTCTTCCGCAACTTCCTCAGCCAACCGCGCCACCGCCCCGCTCTGCCAGGCCGCCACCGGACGCTTCACCACGACGACGACCGGGCAATCGCCGACGGCCAAGCCGCGGCTGATCCTGCCGAGGGGAAGCGGCAAGGGCTGCCTGATCATGTGCGGCTCCGCTCAGAGCGCACCGCCAGATGCAGCCCGTCGATGGCGATCAAGGGGCGCCCATCGGCTCCATACAGGATGAAGTCATAGACCGTTTCCCGGGCATCCTGGCTGCGGAAGAAGAGGCGCATCATGCACTTTTCATTCACTTCAGGCTGGGCGGCGATCCGCAACGACTCAAACTGCAGCGGCACCTCCACCCGTTTCCGGCACATGACATAGGAGTAGACGGCGCAGCCCACGAGACAGCCGTCGAGCAGGGCGATCGGCACCGTCCAGCCAGCGGCGCCACGCGGCGCTGCCACGATGCTGGGATCGAAGGCCGTCAGCTTTCCCCAGCCGCCGCTGCGGTCCATCGACATGCTATTGAGCGTGCGGAAACAAGCGCCATGCCGCACCGGAGCGTCGTCCTGATAGACCATCGGATAGAAGGGGAAAAGCGGTTCATCGAGCAGCGTGGTGATCTGATCGGTCATCGAGGCAAAGAGCTCCGCCTGAAAATCGACCCGCTCCTCTCCCTGCACACGAGCATTCGGCACAGGAGTCGCTGACCACCCGCTCGCCTCCACGCGGCCACCAGTCAGAGGCTTCACAGCCACCCGCACACCCCGCGGGGTGTCGCTGGAAAAACCGACCGGGCGTTCCACGCGGAAGCCACGGAGCTCTTCCACGCGATCGATCGCACCGGAGGCAAGCGCCGCCTGAATCAGCAATTCGGCCCCCATCACAGCCGGGAGCAGCGGGCGGCCGAACTGCAGATGTTCCCGCAGAAAACAGTCGTCGACCGGGTTGAGCTGGAACGACACCCACGCCGCATCAGACTTTTTCTCCACGCGGTCAACCAAACTTCCCCGCGGCCCAGACGTGGCTGGAGCCGTGGCTCCGGCAGAGGGCCCTTCCACCACCGCATCGGGACACAGCACTGCCTCGGTGACCAGCACCTCCGCCTCGGGCAGCCCCTGCTCCACCTCATCGAGGAAGCGCTGCACGCCCTCGACAAGCGGCATGAACTTGAGCCCAAACTGCTCCAACACAAACCGGCTCTCGGGCCGGCTGGCCATCCCCACCTCATCCCACGCATGCCAGTGGAAGACGGTGGCCTTCAGCCCCGGCCGCTGGGCCCGCGCCTTGCTCACGAGCTTGGCGAGCAGATCATTGGCCAGCGAGTAATCGGCTTGGCCGTGGCCCCCCATGCGGCCGCTGGTCGAACCAAATGCCGTCAGGCATTCAAGGGTGCGGGGATCGACTGTCGTGAGCAGATGCTCCAGACCAAGGCACTTCGGTCCCAGTGTTGCTTCCAGGCCAGCCGCTGTTTTTTTCTCAAATCGACAGGCCGATTCATATCCGGCGCCATGCACAATGCCCTGCACAGGCCCCAGATCCCGGGTCACTCCCGACACGAGCGCGGCCACGGCCTGTGGATCAGACAGATCGCACGCGTAATACCGCGCCTGCACTCCCGCTGCCGTCATCTGACGCAGCGTCCTGGCGATCTCCAGCGATTTTTCCACGGCAGTCCATGCCCGCCGGGGATCGTCACCACGCGTGCGGGCCTCAATCATCACCCGCCCCTTCAGGTCGCGCTGGCCCGCCTCATCCAGCTGCAACCAGGCATCTTCCACCGGCGCCGGGCGGGTGGAGCCCACCAGCGCGAGCCTCACCCCATGCCGCCGGCCCAACTCGAGGGCACAGGCAGCCGTGACGCCCCGCGCACCGCCGGTGACCAGCCACACGCTGCCCCGGGCCAGCGCCTTGGGCAGGGCATACGACGATCCACGACGCGGCCGCTCGCAGGGGACCACCGTCTGCCGGCGACCATTCCGATAGCCAACCTCCACCGGGCCAGCCCCATCGCGCACTTCAGCCAGAACGGCGCGGGCAAGCGTGCTGCGGTCCGTCTCGACAGGGGAGTCAACAACGCGCACATGCAACGCGGAAAACTCGCGGGCAAGCCCCTTGAACAGGCCCGCCAGCGCCCCGCCCTCCACGCCACCGATGGATCCGGAGAGACCAAAGTCGCCCCCCAGATTCGTGATCGCCGTGAGCGTGGAACGGCCCAGATCAGCAGCCTGATTCCGCAGCACAATCCACCGCTGGCAGGCGAAGTAGGGCGCCACAATGCTCCCCTGCCGCCCGGCCGGCCAACCGGCCAGCCCATCCGCCCAGGGTGTGGCCACGATCAGATGCCGCACCGCTCCTTGAGCCTCTGCCGCATCTATGGCCGCAACCGCCTCTTCCTGCGAGGCAGCGGTGCAAAGAATGGGAACCGCGCCCGCCCCCTCGACCGCCCGCCTCAAGGGATCGGCCAACGCTCCGGCAGCCAAGATCAGCACGCGCTCCCCCGTCAACGCCCGACTGGCGTGCGTGGCGGGAAGATCCTGCAGCGTCAAGGCGTAGCGACGGGTGATCGGCGCCGTTGCAGCAACTCCCGTCGCGGGAGTCTCTCTCTGTTCTTCAGAGGCAACTGAGCGTTGCCTCGCGGCAGCCGCCACAAAGGCTGCGCCGAGATCCCCGGCAGAACTGTGCAACCAGTTCGCTCCCATCAGCGGCCCGCCTGAGACCACCTGCACGATGCCCCCGCAGATCCCGACCGCCAGCCAGGTGCAGGCCGCCGACATCGCCACCGAAGAACCCCCGCTGGGGTTGGACAACAGCGCCGCCAGGCCATCCGCCGGAGCGAGAGCGCCATCCGCCAGTGCGATGCGGGCCATGCCGGCACGCGAGTCGCCGCAGTTGTACACCGGCCCCGCCTCGAGCAGCCGGCCATCGGACTGGAGTTGCAGGCAGCCGCCTCCCTCCAGGCTCATTGCGACGAGACCGCCGGAGAGGGGGCCGCTGTGGCGTGCCTGCTGCCCGACTTCCTCCAGCGTGCGGCACTGCCGCACCAACCGTTCGATAGCCACCATCACAGGCAGCACTGAATCAACCGCCGCGACCGCGGCTCTGTCGGCCACCACCAGCAGACCAGCACTGTTCCATCCCGCCATGGCGCCAGGGAGGCCCGGAATGCCGACGAGCGTGCCGTGCAGGCCATTTTCCTTAAAATTCTCCACCGCCGGCTGCGCATGCCTGCCGAAGCTGACTGCCAATCCGCAGGCTGCGGCTCCGGCCGCCGGAGAAACCACCAGCCGATCGCATCCGCCGCAGGCCGCTTCCGGATGCAGCAGCGCCACCTGCAGCAGATCGGCCGTGAGGCCCGCCCCCGCGGCGCTGCCGGCCAATTGCTCAAGCAGCGCAGCATCTGCCACGCCGGGGCCGACCGGCACAGGAGAGCCAGAAAACTGACGAGCCCACGAACGGATCGCCGCGCTCTGCTCACCGGCCAGCGCACAAGCCCGCTGGTACGCGGCACTGCGCGATGGTGGCGTGGCGACCGGTGCGACCGGGACGACCGGGGCAGCTGAAACCGGCTGCACAGGCATGCCTCCCACCCGCGGCAGCATGTAATCGAGCAGGTGTCGCAGCGTGCGGAAATCATCGAGCGACACGCTCGCATCGGCCGACAGCCCATGCTTCTGCCCAATCTCACCAAACAGCTGCGCCTTGCGGATGCTATCGATCCCCAGATCCGATTCCAGATCGGCATCGAGCTCCACGATCTCCCGCGGATACCCCGTCTGCTCCACCACGAAATCGATCAGGAAGCTGGTCAGCTCCTCGACCGCTCCTGCCGAGGCCGCTCCGGCCAGGGCCACCGTCGGCATGCTCGCGATACCGGAAGAGCGTGGAGCCGCATGGCCATTCGTGCTGGCGACAGAACCGTGGCCATTCGTCGCGAATCCGCCAGCAGCGGGGGCCGGCGCCACAGGCATGCCCCCCACCCGCGGCAGCATGTAATCGAGCAGGTGCCGCAGTGTGCGGAAATCATCGAGCGACACACTCGCGTCGGCCGACAGCCCATGCTTCTGGCCAATCTCGCCAAAGAGCTGCGCCTTGCGAATGCTATCGATTCCCAGATCTGATTCCAGATCGGCATCAAGCTCCACGATCTCCCGCGGATACCCCGTCTGCTCCACCACGAAATCGATCAGGAAGCAGGTCAACTCCTCGACCGCTCCGGTCGAGACCACTTTGGCCGAGGCCACCGTCGGCAGGCTCGCCATACCGGAGGAGAGTGGAGCCGCATGACCATTCGTGCTGACGGCAGAACCGCCGGCATTCGTCGCGAATCCGCCAGCGGCAGGGGCCGACGCCACAGGCACGCCCCCCACCCGCGGCAGCATGTAATCGAGCAGGTGCCGCAGTGTGCGGAAATCATCGAGCGACACACTCGCGTCGGCCGACAGCCCATGCTTCTGACCAATCTCGCCAAAGAGCTGCGCCTTGCGGATGCTATCGATCCCCAGATCCGATTCCAGATCGGCATCGAGCTCCACGATCTCCCGCGGATACCCCGTCTGCTCCACCACGAAATCGATCAGGAAGGCTTCGATCTCGACTCCCTTCTCTGCTCCCTTCTCCACTCCATTACCGCTCGGCCGGGGAAGCTCGCCCGTCGACTCCGCCAAAGATCCAGACAGCTGGCGCGCTCCCGCCTCGAGCGCCGCCCCGGCGCCGCGGGGGAGCGTCTCCATACGGTTGGTACCGATCACCACCGGCGACCGAGCCGCAGAGCCCGCTGCTCTTCGTGAAACGTCTGCTGCAGTGGTATGCCAGCCGTTTCCGTTTCCGTTTCCGTTTACGTTTCCGTTTACGTTTCCGTTTCCGTTTCCGTTTCCGTTGCCGTTTCCGTTTCCGTTGCCATTGCCGTTGCCGTTGCCATTGCCATTGCCATCGTCACTGATTTCGGAAATCTCCTCGCCAATGTCCGTCGGCCCGTCGTCCAAGACATTCGAGGAATCGGTTG
>CAISJI010000030.1 GCA_903885565.1 uncultured Planctomycetaceae bacterium | reverse complement strand
GCCGGTCCATCTGCTGTACAGCCTCGTCTCGGAGCGGGAGGGGATTGTGCGGCCGCTCTTGGAGAAGATCGGCGTCGATCAGGGCCATCTGGAACGGATCATCGAAGCGGAACTGTCGCACCTGCCGAAGGTGTCGGGAGGGGCCCAGCCGCAGGCCGATCAGGATCTTTCAAAGGTCTTTGAGTGTGCGGCCGCCGAGGCCGACACGATGAAGGACGAGTTCGTCTCGACAGACCATCTTCTGCTCGGCCTGGTGAAGACACCTTCCAAGGCGAAGAACGTCCTCAAGCTGGCAGCGGTCGATGAGAAGCAGTTGCTGGCAGGCCTGCAGGCAGTGCGGGGCAGCTCGCGGGTGACCGACCAAAACCCCGAGGAGAAGTTTCAGGCACTTGAGAAATATGGTATCGATCTGGTGAAGCGGGCGAGCCAAGGGAAGCTCGATCCGGTGATCGGCCGCGATGCCGAGATCCGGCGGGTGATCCAGGTGCTCTCGCGACGTACCAAGAACAACCCCGTGCTCATCGGGGAGCCGGGAGTTGGCAAGACGGCGATCGCCGAGGGGCTCGCCCTGCGGATTGTGCAGTCCGATGTGCCGGAAACGCTGCGGAACAAGCGCGTTATTTCGCTCGATCTGGGGGCGCTGATCGCCGGCACAAAATACCGGGGTGAGTTTGAAGACCGTCTCAAGGCGATCCTGCGGGAGGTGGAGGCGGCCGCCGGTGGCGTGATCCTCTTCATCGATGAGTTGCACACGGTGATTGGCGCCGGTGCGGCTGAGGGGGGCTCCGATGCGGCCAACCTGCTCAAGCCGGCGCTGGCCCGCGGCGAGCTGCGCTGCATCGGCGCCACGACGCTCGACGAATACCGCAAGCACATCGAAAAAGACGCGGCGCTTGAGCGGCGGTTTCAGCCGGTGATGGTGGGAGAGCCGAGCGTGGAAGACACGATCGCGATCCTGCGCGGCCTCAAGCCCCGCTATGAGGCGCATCACAAGGGGGTGAAGATCAAGGATTCGGCGCTCGTCGCGGCGGCTGAGATGTCGCACCGCTACATCGCCGATCGGTTTTTGCCCGACAAGGCGATCGATCTGATGGACGAGGCGACGAGCCGGATCGCGATGGAGCTGCAGAGCGTTCCCAGCGAGATCGACGAGGTGCAGCGCCGGCTGGTGCAGCTGGAGCTGGCCGCCCGGCAGCTGGCCGAGGAAACAGAGGAACACGCCGTCGAGCGTTTGGCTGACATCGAGGCGGAGTCGGCGGGCCTGCGGAAGAAGCTGGCGGGCCTGCGGGAGCAGTGGGAGGCTGAGAAATCGGGCGTGGGGAGCGCGCAGGAGCTGCGGAAGCAGCTCGATGAGGCGCAGCTGGCGTTCGATCAGGCCAATGTCGCCATCAAGGAGCGGCAGGCTTTGGGCCAGCCGGTGGGGGAGGATCTCTACCAGCGACTCTTCGAGCTCGACCAAAAACGTCGGGTGCTGGCCGAACGGGCCGAGCACGAGGAGCACGAGCAGAAGGGGCCGGCCAAGGAGGCTGCCTCAGCCAAACGGCTCCTGCGCCGGGATGTCGGCCCCGAGGAGATTGCCGAGGTCGTGAGTGCCTGGACCGGCATCCCGCTCACGCGGCTGGTGGAAACGGAGCGGGCAAAGCTCCTCGTGCTCGAAGATCGGTTGCACCAGCGGGTGATTGGTCAGGATGAGGCGGTGGAGGCGGTGAGCAATGCGGTGCGCCGCAGCCGCTCCGGACTGCAGGATCCGAACCGGCCGATCGGCTCGTTCATTTTTCTGGGGCCGACGGGTGTGGGCAAAACGGAGCTCTGTAAGGCACTCGCCGAGGTGCTCTTTGACGATTCAAACGCCATGATCCGCATCGATATGAGCGAGTTCATGGAGAAGCACACGGTGGCGCGGCTGATCGGGGCACCTCCCGGCTATGTCGGCTACGAGGAAGGTGGGCGGCTGACGGAGGCGGTGCGGCGGCGGCCCTATTCTGTTGTGCTGCTCGACGAAATCGAAAAAGCGCATCGCGACGTCTTCAACGTGCTGCTGCAGGTGCTCGACGACGGCCGGCTGACCGACAGCCTGGGCCACACGGTCGACTTCACCAACTCGATCGTGGTGATGACGAGCAACATCGGCAGCCAGATGATTCAGGAGATCACGAAAGAGGGGGGCTCGCAGGAGGAGATCCGGGCGGCGGTGAAGGAATCGCTGCAGTCCAGATTTCTGCCGGAGTTTCTCAACCGCATCGACGAAACGATCGTGTTCCACCCGCTCGACGAGCGGCACATTGCCAAGATCGTGGCGATTCAGGTGGCCAAGCTGGTGGAGCAGGCGGCCCGGGCGGGGATTACGCTCGAGTGCAGCCAGTCGGCGGTCGACGAGATCGCCCGGCTGGGATACGACCCCAGCTACGGTGCCCGGCCGCTGAAGCGGGTGATCCAGCAGCAGTTGCAGAATCCGCTGGCGCGGGAACTGCTCTCAGGCAGATTCCCCGAGGGAACTCGGGTGAAGATCGAGTTCCGCCAGGACGAGTTCACGTTTGAGCCCACGGCGTAGCCGGGGCTGGGCGTCGTCCTTGGCCAACTCTTTCCGCTCGGGGAGCGGTCAGGCCCGTTCAGATCCGGACACCAGTCCGGCGTCCAATCAGGGGCTGATCATGTCCAATAGCGCGAGTCTGGTCGAACCGGTGCAGGCCGCGTCAGCCCACTCAGGCCGGTTTGATCAGCCGCGCTTCCGCTCTTCGAGGCCCATGGCGGCGATCAGTACTTCGCAGCCGGTGGTCATCTTGCGCAGCTTGTCGGCCATGACGAGTCGTTCCGACTGGGTCGCCTTTTTCAGCTTCGCCTGAAACCTGGCCAACGTCTGCCGGCGGTGCCGACGGCGCTTGATTTCCTTCATCCGGTTGCTGACGCCGCCCATGGATCGCTGTTCCTATCGGGGAATCGTGTTCGGGGTTTGATCTGGAGAGTCAAAATGTAGGAAAATACGGCTGATCCGTCAAAGGCACCTGTGTGGTGCGGCCGGTTGGCGCTCGATAGACTCCTCTTTCGGTCTGGATGGCTGGCATGGTCAGATGCTGCCGGCACCGCGGTTTCTGGCAGATGGCTGGGCTGATTGGTCGGGACAGATCGGTTTGTTTCTGGTTGGGTTGATCATGAATATGGATGGGTGGCAGAGCGGTTGAATGCACCGGTCTTGAAAACCGGCAGTCGCGAAAGCGGCTCGTGGGTTCAAATCCCACCCCATCCGTTTGGGCATGTTGCAGGTTCCGGCAGGGAGTCGCAGGTAGCAGCATAAGTGCCTGTCGGGGCAATACCTTGCGGCAACTCGTGCTGCTCGGTGCTGGTTGGTGCGGCTGCTTGCTGCGTCAAAAAATGCGCTAAGCCCGCGTCAATAAGCGCGTCAACTTTTGGGGCGGGTGTTGGAGACGCTTCTGGGGCAGTCGTTGCCTGTCCCGAAGCGGCTGCGAAGTGGGCGTCCGTGACCTGGTAGTAGTGCTTCTTGGCGACGTCTTCACTGTTGCCGAGCCAGGCACAGACGACGTGTGACGGGAAGACTTCCGCCAACTCGGTCTGACGCGAACTGCGAAGGTTGTGGAAGATCTTGGGCCAGACCGTCAGGCCCGCGTTCTTCACGATCCGGCGAAGGCGCACATTCAGGTTGCAGTTCCGCCAGCCGAAGGGTCCCATGGCCGCCTGTCGATATTGGCCGCCTATCACGTAGACGGCACCGACCTCGAAGCACTCCCGCAGTTGGGCGAGCAGTTCGGGGAACAGCGGGATGATTCGCGATTCCTTACCTGGATGGTGCTCGGTCTTTGGCGACGGCACCACAATTTTTCCTTCTGCCCAGTTGATGTCCTCCCACTTCAGGGACAGCACCTCGCTCGGACACCTCAGGCCGCCGTAGCGACTCAGGATCACGATCATCCGCCAGTGATGATCAGGGCATGCGGCGATCACTTTCGCGATCATTTCGGGGGTCACAAAAAAGCTCTTGTCTGGCTTCGAGGCAATGAAGCTGACGTCCGAAAATGGATCCGTCGGAATCAGCTTCTTCCGCGTCGCTGCCCGGAACACCATCTTGGCAAATTGCAGACGCTTGCGGACGGTCATGGGTGCCAGCTTTGTGCCGCGCAGATATTCCAGATATTCGTCGGCGTCGCCCGGCGACACATCGGGGATGAGCCTGTCAGCGGTAAAAAAGCTCAGGAGGCTTTTCTCCCCTTGTCGCCAGATCTCTTTGGTGGCGGGTTTCACCTTGGTACGCGTTGTGACGTACTCGGTGATGAAGATGGCAATGGTCTTCTCTGGCAGCTTATCCCTGCCCTCGATGACGCCAAACTTTTCGAGTTGCTTTCGGATAGAGGCGTGGAGGCTCTCGACCCTGTTCAGCTCATCCGCAGCTGGTGCGTGACCCGTGCGTTTGGCTTTGAGGAGGTTCTCGATCAGCACACGCAGAGTCTCAGCCTGCCGCTTCGCGACCCTTCCGAGCCAGAGCGACCGTCGTACGCCGTCGGGACCGGTGAAAAGAATTCGACGATTTTTCGTTCTTGTCCGTGGAAATACTGGCCATCGGTCACCTCGGTTGTGGATTGTATGGCATGGCTTCGGAATTGAGTGCGCTGTCGAGATGGTCTGCGTCGGCTTTTTGTGAGCGCTCGTATAACCAGCCGCGGATTCCCTCGATGGGATAGGCAATGACGCGACCAATTCGGACATGTGGAAGCCCGTGATTATGTGTCCAGTCCCAGAGGAGGCGTTCCGAGATCCCGAGTGACTCCGCTGCCTCCTTTGGCCTCAACGCCAGTCGTGGATGCGATGCTGGCCGTTTCGCAAACAGGTCTTCTTTCATGACGTCGCCTCCTCTGGCTTGTTGGTTGCGATCAGCCCTTGAAGCGCCTCCGCCATCGCCGCGTGTTCCTCCGGCGTGAAGAACATGTTCCGCATGAATCGCCACGCCTTCTCAACGCGGGCATCGAAGCTGTCCGGCTCGGCGGTGGCGGTGGGACTGGGCAAGAGGCGGCCCCACGTCGTCGCCAGTTGCGATTGCGTTAAGTAGATCACCTCCGGCGTGGCGCCCGCGGTGTCAGGTTGCCCCTTGCGAGGCGTCCCTGTGTTGGCGGCGTCATAGGTCGTAGGTTCCGGAGGTGTGTGCAGTGGCAACGTACAGGCCTCACTGGGGACAAAGGATGTATGGTTCATTCCAAGAGGCCTTGTGAAAACAACGGACGGAGGGCTGGGCCGATAAAAAGCGCATTTATGGGCCACCGTAGGCGTTGATTCGCCCAACCGCTGGCCCGAAGGGATTGGAGACTGATTTCGAGGCACTCTTTCGCTTTTCAGTCGTTTTTCAGTGGGTGCGTTGGACCTCACTAAAACCTGCTCGAAATGCGCATACTGGTGGTGGACAAACTGTGAACAATCGGCGAGCCATGGCGAAACGAAAAAAGACAACTGCAAGAGCGGTCAAGCCCGCGGGAGCCGAGACACCGCCACCACAGCCTTCGCGGGCACCCGCGCCTCAGCGACCGGGGAGTGGACGAGGGGGTGCGCCCTCAAGCGGGCCGTCTGAGCACGCGTTGCCCCCATCTCGGTCTGAGGTCGCCGGCGATTTTCTAAAGTTCGTCGCAAACCTCCGCGCTAATGTGGGGGAGGCAATGCGATTTGTAGAAGGCAAAGTCGCTCTTCGGTTGGCTGCACCCGCCACCGCTCGTGCCGAGACGCGATTCCGCACACGAGCGGAGCGACTCGCGCAGGGGTTCCGCGATCGAAAGGCCGAGTTCCAATCGCTTGATGCTCGTTGTCTTCAGGACGATCCCTGTCGTCTGTTCATTAATGCCTTGGGTAGCGAAGGACTTCCTGGAATACTTGATATTGTCGACGAGGAGATGTCGGACATTGCGACTCGAGCTGCGGCGCCGATTTCTGATGAAGACCGAGAGGGGCTTTTGCTCGACGCCGCTGCACTCTTCCGAAACCTGACGGCGCTCTTAGACCTAGCCGACGTGATCATGAGGGAGGCTAAGGCGATACGTGATGCTTCAGATGCCAGCGTAGAACACCGATCAGCTTTGCCGCAGGAGTTAGTTGGAAGGGTTCTGGAGTCGGAGCAGGAGGCGCAGCGGTTTTATGAGGTTTTTGGCAGCCGTCCACCATCCATCGAACGCAGTGCCAATCAAACGGTGCTGGGGTGGCTATCGCATGTTCGTGAGGAGTACGAACGGTTCCGGGACGGCGGGGATAAGTGTGCTGCCGTGCTGAGAAAATTCACGGACGAGGATCGCGATGCCGCTGAAGAAGCCGGCCACGACCGTCTTGTGGGTTTTTTGCGAGAGCAGGAACGCGTGCTTGTTCGATTCACGGCGCGGCGGAACGTATCCATTTCCGTAATGCATATATTGATCAACCACGTGATCAATCGGCTGTCGCTGAATGAACGAGGGCTTGATGCGGCGGACGGAGTGATTAGGCAACTCAACGCTATCGCTGGTGGGCTGGACGAGCAGCGGCAGCGATTCGAGCAATTGACGACTGTCGCGACGGCGGACCGCCTTGCGGAAGAAGCCGCCAAGGAAAGTGATTTGCCTGAATGGAATGCAATCGTCCGCTCCCGCCTGGGGACGGCAGTGGGTTATCCGGCTTGAACTTGCTCGTTGCCGCGTTTTGTGAGGAGACGGAGAGCGGCGACCGGACGTTCGGCACTGCGACGAAAAATGAGCTTGCGGAGCGGCTCATGGACCTTTTTCCTCACCATGGTCCGTTCACAGCATCATGGATAGGCCGTCATCTAGCAGAGGCCATAAGTCGCAAAATCGTGATTAAACTGCCTGGCGGGGCGGACCGGCGTCTTCCACACGTTTTTAGGCTCTCCGCGGCTGCGACCCGGAAATATGGCCCCGAGTTGTCTTTCGATCGTCAGGATCGAGTCTGAGGCCGGACTGAAAAGCGACTGAAAAGCGAACCGGCTGCTCTTGGCTGCGCTCTCTGTTGTGCGCGGTCACTGGTTTCGCTCCTCGTCGGGGACGTTGCCTGTGTAGGCGCTTCCGACTAGGTGTCGGTGGGCCGTCGCCGTGATGACAGGCGGAGTCATTTCAGCCGTCGAACTTGAGGGCCTTTATCATGGCCAAGCTGATCGCGGGGGCTGCCCCGCATAGAGATGATGATGATGTCCGCCAACCTCTTGAGGATGGCCGACGAGTTATCGAGACTCCTTCTTCGGAAGGCGTCGTTGCACCGCAGGAGGCGCCTGTCGTCGCACCTGCGGTATCGTTGAACCCGTTCGCGGATTTGGCGTCGCTGAATCTGGGAGCGAATTACACGACGGACGGTAATTGCGTGAAGCGCAAGCTTCTTACGATGCCAATGGGATCACCCGACAAGAAGCAGTTCTTTCGGGCGATTCGAGAAGAGACGGATTTCATCGCCCGGGTATACGAGCGTCCGGTTCCCGGTGACCTGAAGCCCACGGTCTACTTTGTCGCGCCGTCCCTGCAAGACGATGCGTCGTTGGCGCGTGTGCTGAAGATGGTGAAGCTGGTCCGCTGCGTGTACCACGACACGCATGCGCTCTTTCTCTGGCCCATCTCGATTGGCCAGCGGGACAATGCGTGGAGTCGGACGGCGCTCGATATCGCGTCGGCCGCTACTGATGGCTACGTGCGTTGCGTGCCCGACGGTCGTAACGGATATGCCATCGAGCTGCCCGAGGATCCGCTCGGTGAGCCGACGTGGCCCGAGCTGACCCGCTCGGAGTGGTTCGACCTCGCGTTCAAGGGCCGGGTTATCGACTCCTTTGATCACGAGGCGCTCCGCGAACTGAGGGGAGGTCTCTAGCCATGTCACCGCTCGATGCTGTACGGGAATTCGTCAGCGTCGACTTCGAGTTCTCATCGCCGTCCGGGCACCGACCTATCGTTCGGTGTCTGGCGGCGCGGGAACATCGGAGCGGCCGTCGGTTCCTCATGTCCCAAGACGAATTGGTGCGGATGAAGACCCCCCCATTCGGCATCGGCCCCCAGACCGTCGTGGTGGGGTACTTCCTATCGGCGGAGATGGCCTGCTTCCAGCAACTGGGGTGGCCACAGCCGGCGAACCAGTTGGATTTCTTCGTCGAATTTCGGAACCAAGTCAATGGCCACACCCTACCCCGCGGCTTCGGGTTACAAGGCTGTCTGCATTACTTTGGGGAACCGCTTGTGGAAGAGAAGGAGCACTGGCGGGAGGTGGCAATCCGCGGTCCAGAGACGGCCGCGGAATTGCGAGGCTTGATGAATTACTGCATGGAGGACGTAGACGCCTGCGTTCGACTCCTGCCGAAAGTGTGCGCCTACCTGCATACCCACGACGATCTTCTACGGGCGCTTCTGCGCGGTCGATATGCCTGGGCGGTCGCGAGCATGCAGCACGGCGGGATACCAATCGATATCCCGCTCTACACCTGGGTCAATTCACGTGTGGAAGCGGTCGGGAAAGAGGTGCGTGAGTCGCTAAACCCCAAGTACGGCGTCTTTCGCGCGGACGGCAGTGTTTGATAACACGCGATTTCGAGAATACCTGGTCAAGGAAGATATCGCATTCCCGCTCGATGCGGATGGAAGACCTCTCATGGACGAGGAGACGTGGCGTGACGTGGTGAAGTATGCCCCTCAGCTTCAGGATCTCCACCAGTACCGCCAGACGTTCGAGGGCACGAAGAACGTGGGGCTCCTTGCGATAGGCCCGGATGGTCGTAATCGCACCATGCTCAGCCAGTTCCGCTCCCGTACTGGCCGGAATCAGCCGTCAACAACCCAGTTCGCCTTTGGGGCACCGAAATGGACGCGGTCGTTCATACGGCCGGCGCCGGGAATGCAACTCGACTACCTGGACTGGAGAGCCCAGGAAATCGGGATCGTTGCAGCGTTGTCCGGAGACGAAGCCATGGAGGCCGACTACCACCGCGGTGACTTCTACCTGGCATTCGCGATACGGGCTGGTTTGGCACCAGAGGGGGCGACCAAGGACACCCACTCGGCGGTCCGTAAGGCGGCAAAGGTGGTTTGCCTGGGCGTCATGTTCGGCCAGTCGGCGTTTGGTATGGCCGGAAAACTCGGTATCTCGAAGACGGAAGCGGCCAAGTTGCTGCGGGCTCATAAGCGGGTTTACCACCGATTCTGGGCCTGGTCAGATGCCGCGGTGGATCAGGTTGCGATCCGTGGCACGATCCGGACGGTCTTCGACTGGCGGCTTCACCGGGTTCATACCGCCGACCGCGTGGCCATGAGCAAACAGTGGCGGTCCGTCCAGAATTTTCCCTCCCAGGCCCATGGCGCTGAAATGCTGCGGCTGGCGTGCATCTACGCGGCGGAGGAGGGGCTCCCGATCATCGCCCCTGTCCACGACGCGATCATGATTGAGGCACCGACAGTGGAGATGCCTTTGGTGTCCGCCCGCATGGAAGCCATCATGCGGAAAGCGTCCCGGGACATCCTCCGGGGCTTCGAGGTTGATGTCGAGCACACGTTCACGGGCGATGGTGAGCGGTACGTCGACGAGGACGGCAAGGAGTTCTTCGATCGAATCATGGGGATCGTCGGGTATCCGCCAGACGGCGCCACCCCGTCCGAGCATCCGTAATTCGGCACTCTGCTGCAGATCGCAACATGCAGTGATTCACCGCTCTAGTTGCAGTGATTTCCTTGAACCGGGTCATTCTTATTTCTTTTTCTTCTCTTCTATTACTTCAACGGCTGCTGTAGTTCGACATGGCAGAGAGAGGTGTTTGATGGTCAGTCACGTCCATATCTTTGAGCAGGCGATCACTGAAGCATCGCAAACACCACCGCTTCCTCTGCCAAAGCCGGGAGTAGGTCAGGAAGACAGCCGAAAAACCGTACGCCTCAACCGAAGGTCCACGGTCCCATTCATCAGGGGACCGATCCCCTTGGAATGGATGACCGCCGCCTCTGCGAAGTCCCGTAGCGCCTCTCGATTGTCGGTCGCCCTCTGGTATCGGCTGGGAATAAAAGGGCAGCACGTCAATCTTGCTGCACCGCAGGACACGCAACTTGTCGTGCGCGTAGACCGACAGCTCCGCGATGAATGCGGTCTACAGCGGTGGCATGTTGGCGAAGGTGTTCGAGATCTTTCTGACGCCGGGCTGATCCGGCTGTTGAAAGGCGGGCGGGGACGATGCCCGGTGGTAGAGATAATCCCCTGAGGGTAATCTTGACCCCAACACCCTCTCTCGCGCTAGCGCGCTGCGTAAGGTGCGATGTTGTTTTCGGGCGCCTTTGGCCAGGCCGTGGCAAAGTCGCCCTCTAAGGCGATCCCAGGGGCCTTGGTGACGATCAGGCCCTACGCCGCCTCCCGCCCCAGCTCCAGGTACGCCCGCCAGACCCTCGAATACGCACACCCCCAAGCCTCGTCATGGCAGGCCCGGTCGAACTCTGCAGGGTCGATCCCCGGCAGTTTGGCCAGCCGATCGAGTGAAAAGTTCCAGGCCAGCGCGTGCGCCCATTCGTGAAGCAGACATTCAACGGCCTGCGGCTCGCCCATCTGGTCATTGAGCCGGAAGACAAACCTATGCCGCCGCCGAACGCACTGCCCGAGAATCGTGTCGGGCAGCCATGAGGTGCGGACGACTACGGGCATGGCGGTTGGGCATTGGGCACGAAGGCCGGCGAGAACACCCTTGAATCCCTCCCAGTCCGTCCGCCGCAAGAAACTCGTCTTTGCTGGCGACTGAGGGAATGCCGCGTTACCCACCCTCGCCACGCCCGACAGGGAGGCTCGGTGGCAGCAGAGGACAACCGGGCCACCCTTTATTGGTCCGTTTCCTGCGCGACGATCTCCGCGGCGGTTCTCCATCCACCCAGCCGAGCGCTTTCACTGGCGCGCGCAACTCCGGTTTGCGAAAATATGGGCACCCACACAGCACCCTCGAAACCTCTTGCCAGCATCGAGCCCAACCATGCCCCCCACTGACCATGAAGCGATCCTCCTTGAAGTTCAGCGATTCCAGCAGCAGTTCGTGCAATGCCACCAATTTCTGGCCGACAACACGCACCGGCTGGCTGAACTTCTCCGCGAGGCCGAATCCCGAGGCATCCTTCTCCAAGACGCCTTCACACTGGCGGACGTTGGGTACTGGCTGCAGAACATCGACTGGCAAACCAAGTTTCTCGGGGTCGTGCTCGCATTCATCCAAGAACCCAGCCGCAAGACGCTCTGGCCGCTGATCAACGCCTGGGTCGCTGAGCGGACCCGCGAGCGGATCTAAAACATCATCTCTGAAAATGCCCTCTCTGAAGCGACACAGCTCGTGCTCGCCAACGCCGTCTATTTCAAGGGAAACTGGGCCCTC
>CAISJI010000029.1 GCA_903885565.1 uncultured Planctomycetaceae bacterium | reverse complement strand
TCCGGCAGCCTGTCGTTCACCATCGGGGTCGGCAACGAATCGTTGCCGAAATCTCTGCCCTTGGGAAAACTCAATGCCAGTCGGGCGACGGCCCGCACCGCTGCAGGTACGGGCGAAGCGCTCCTGTTTGGCGGCCGAGACGGTGGCATCTTCATTGCCACTCCTGCTGCCGGCACCTATGCCTGTGAATGGATGATCCCCTCCGTCTCGGCCTCTGCAGGGAATTCGTGCGTGCTGCCGCTGGTGCCAGGCTTGCACACGGAGATCGTCATCCGGGCGCCCCGCGGACTGCGCCCGTTGGTGGCAGGAGGAGCAGCGGTGCGCCAGCCAGAACCGCTCGAGGGCCCGCTTCGGGAAGCGGAAACCGATTCCTCCCTGTCGCTCCAGGCGTGGCGCATTGAGGTGGGGCCGCTGCCGGCGCTCCACTTTACGCTCGTGCCGCTGACCACCGGTATGCCGCGGTTGGCAACGTGGCGCTCTCTGGAGATTCGCGGGCGCGAGGTGGTCACCACCATGACTGTTCAGCCGGTCGAGCCATGGACAGGGCGCACGCTTGTGCTGGAGAAAGATCCCGACGTGAGTCTGCTCGACATTCGCGCATCTGGCGGCACGCAGACCGGATCGCTTGTATGGCAGGAGTTGCCCGGCGGCCGTAATCTCGAGATCGTGCTGGCAGAGTCGTGCATTGGCACCACGACGCCCCTTGTGCTCTCGGCAGTGGCGCCGTTTCCTGCCGGTGTTCTGGCCGCTGTGCCCTGGCTGCGCGTGCCTGCTGGCTTGTGGGCGGCAGGGGGATCGATACTCGAGGTCGATCCGGCCCAGATGCTCTCAGAAATGGAACTCGAGGAATGTCTGGTCGTTGCCCCCGCTGTGGCTGCCCGCTGGCCGGGAAAAGATGCGGCAGAAGAAGGCCAGATTTCAGCAGAGGGCCCACCCCCGGGGCCGGCTCAACAGGTGCCCCCGGCCCGGGTGGCGGTGGAGGAGCAGGGGGCCGGGGCCTCGCTGCGGGTGGCGATCGAGCCGCGCCGGCCGGAGGTCGATGTGGCGCGGGTCACCACGGTGGAGGTGGCCAGCAGCGGCCTGCTGGGGCGGTCTGCCTGTGATGTGAGCGTGCGGCGCGGGGCAGCCTTTTCCATCGGCGGCCGGATTGCCCAGGATTGGTTCATCGATTCCGTTGAGGCGGTCGACGGGGCTGCCGGGCTGGCCGGAAGGGAACGGGTGGCTGTGAGGGGGAGTACCGGCATCAGCCAGCCGCTGGAGTGGAAGGTGGTCCGCGATCCGCAGGGAGACATGCTCAGCATCGGGTTCACGCGGGCCGTGCTCCCCCAGGCGAGCCTGAGGCTGCGCATCACCGGGCACCGGGCTGGCGTCGCCACTGGAGTGTCGTTCGATTGCGCAGAACTTGAGATGGTGCGTTTGGAGGGAGAGGCCGACGACCGCGTGCTGATCGCCTGCAAGACCAGCCCGGAGACCACCGTGGTGCTCGAGGGTGAGGTGCCCCCGCCGGATCTCACGGTTCCCCGCCTGGCCCGCTTGATGGAGGAAGGGGCCGTGCGGGTCTGGATTCCGGGGGGAGGCCGGGGAGAGGGGTTGCGGGGGCGCTTGCTCCGCCAGCGCCCGCCGCTGGTGGCGCGCACGCAGGTGCGGCTGACCGCCCGCGATGAACGCCTGACGGAGGCGTTCACATTCGAATGCCGTCCGGAGACGTCTGATCTTGATGCGCTGGTGGTGCATTTCTCCGAGCCGATGAACGATCTGTTGGAGTGGTCGCTCCTGCCACCCGCCAAGGCCGCTTTGGCAGTGCGACGGGCGGATAATTCCGACGATGCCACGGAGCGATCTGCCACGGAGACGGGCGAATCGTGGATGATCGAATTCACTCCCCCTGTGCGCGAGGCAGTCAAGGTGCGGGCCGTGCGCACGCTGCCATTCACGGAGGGGGTGCCGATACCACTGGCATGGGTGGAAGGCACGCTCAGGCAGGATGGCGAGGTCAGCGTTCTGAGTGCCGGCCGCCGGCGCCCCCGGGTTATCAACCACATGCTGGCCGAACTGCCCCCGGGGCCAGCCGATGCGAGCGCCGGGCCGGGCGAACAGACGTTGGCGGAGTTTTTAATCCCTCCTGCGGGGCCAACTGCCACCGGAGCGTCCCCCGCGGCGGAGATTCTGCCGGGCAGTCGCGACAAGGAAGAAGACGCCCGTGCCTGGGTTTGGGCTGAGGAGACAACCTGCTGGTGCCATCCGTCGGGCATCACTGAGTACGAAACGCTCTTCGATATCGAGAACCATGGACGCTCCTCTGTGGCGGTGAGTCCTCCAGCAGGGCAGCGGTTGATCGGCATCCTGTTGGATGGAGCGCAGGTGACGGCGGGGGATAACGAGGCTCTGGCAGGCAGGGATGGGCCCCTGCTGGTGCCGCTCCCCATCGAACGCCGATTTGTGCGCCTGCTCATTCGCTCGGTGGCGGAGCGTGAACCGCTCTACTCTCTGTGGCCGGTGTCGCTCTCCGGCGGGGCGATCGACGTGCCTGTGCTGGAGAAGAAATGGAGCCTGCGACTGGCCCGCGACGTGGCGCTGGCCTGGATTCCATCCGGGGTCGCAACGGTGAATGGCACATCTCCCGATTGGCTCGAACGCCTCAGCGGCGCGAGACTACGCCCGGCAACCACTCTGGAAGAGCAACGCAATCGCGAACTGGCGCGGCGCCGCCCGCCCGCGGCGGGCAGCGCGGTCTCCAACGGTTTTCGGGAGTTTCGCTGTGTGCCTCTCCCCGGCCGTGAGGGCGCCGTGACTCTGTGGCTGGTGAAACAGGAACTGCTCCTGCGGGCGGCGCTGGTGGCAGGCGTGATCGCCGGCCTGTTTGGCTGGTGGGCAGGCCGCCGCAATCTGTGGCGAATTCTGGCGTGTTGTCTGGCCACGGCGCTTGTCTGTCTTTGGGTGCCCGCTCCGCTCGATCTTCCGGCGCGGGGAGCTTGGTGGGGCACGTTGGTGGCCGCCGGAGCACTTCTGGCCGGTGCGCGGGCTCCCGGCTGGCCGTCGCCGGCACCGCTGGGAATGCTACTGGCTCTCGCCCTGACCGGGCCGCTGGTGGGAGAGGTGCGGGGGGCGGAGGATGCGCCACCCGGCGGCGCTTCCGCCTCCAGCGGGCAGCCTGAGCCCTGGCGGGTGTTCATCACTCCCTCCACCGCCGGCGATACGGCACTTGTGCCGGAGGGTCTGTTCAGACTGCTGGCCGCCGGGGATGCCGGGCCATCGACGGCGAGCGTGCGTGTGCTCCGAACGCAGCTTGAGGCGCGACGGTCGTTCAGCGGAGAGCCGTGGCTGTTGCACCTCGATGTGGATGCCGATGCCGGCGGGCTGTTGGTGCTCGATCAGACCTCCGCGGGGGCGGTCTGGCGGATGGACATCCCCCCCAAGATCGATGGGGTGGCGGTGACACCCTGGGAGGGCAGCACCCGGCACCTGCTCAGGGTGGTCATGCCTGCTCCTGGTCGGCATCACATCCGTGTGGCGGTCGATCCCGCCGTCGCCGTCAGGGGAACAATAGAAACCGCGCGGCTGGCGATCCCGCCAGCACCCCAGGCGAGCGTTGAGGTGGTGGAGGACGGGGCTGAAGCACCGCTTCCGGCTGGCGGCGGCCCGGAGCTTCTCGTCTGCGAAGCCGCGGCACTCAACGGCGCATGGGTTCGCGCTTTGAGCCGCGGCGGAAGCGAACGGGCCACCTATGACGTCGATCGCTCGGAGCGGATTCAACTCCTGCGGGCCGCCGATGGCCGCACGCCGCTGGCCGGAAGGCCAACCGCCATCAGCCGCAATGAAATCCGCTGGGAAGAAGATGCCTGTCGGCTCACGGCCACGTTTGACATCGATCCAGGGGAGGCGATCCTCAACTCCTGCGTGGTGGCGGTCGATCCACGGCTGGAACCTGTCGGGCCTGCTGATCCGGCGCTGTCTTTCGCGCCGCTTGACGGACACCGGTTTCGAGTCGAACGCCACCTGCCGCAGCCGGGAAGGGTGCGAATGGAGCTTTCGTTCCGGATGCCGCTGGCAGATCCGGTGGGGATTTTCGCTGTGCCCGAGGCATGGCTGGAAGATGCAGGGGCCGATGATCGCACCAGCCGGTTGGTGCCGGCAGCGGGACTGGCCGTGCGCGTTGCCTATCCTGAGGGAGCGATCCCACTCCCTGCCCGTGCAGCAGATATTGGCGGCGGAGTGAGCATGTGGCGCACCGAGGGGGGGCTGCGCACGCCAGCGCGGCCGAAGGAGGTCGGCGGCGAAACGAGCGCCGGTCCACCGCGGCGGGTGGGTCAGGCCAGGCCGGCGCAGGCATCGGTGGAACGATTGCGCGAACCACTCCAGGGTGCACAGCGTCTCGACCTTGAATTTGGTCAGGAGCAGATCCGCGTCCACCTTCAGGCCCGGCTCGATGCCCCCGGGGCGCCGGTGTCAGTCATTCCCATTCAGGTGCCGCGGAATTGTGAAATAGAACGCATCAGCCTCGTGGAGGAGACAGCCACCGGGCCGGAGAAGGATGGGGAGAGCGCGGTCGATGTGCGCTGGTCCCGCCCCCTTCCCGATCGGCTGCTGGCTGTGGTGCAGCGGCCGCAGACCGGGCAGTTCAGACTCGATTGCGTGGCGCTTGTGCGGGGTGCCCCGGCGCCGACGGGCTTCCTTCCGCTGGCACGCGTGGGCTTGGCTCCAGCGGCGCCGATGATTGTTTCGTGGCAGGCGGTTGCCGGGCTCGCATTGACGGTTGCGCCCCAGGAGGGAACTGCCGGTTCGCGGCCGGTCGGGGGCTCCCTGGAACTTTTCGCCGATCAGCCCGGGCCGGCGTACACACTGGCCGCCGCTCGTCCGCCCGTGGAGAACGCCCATCTGCCCTCGGAGCCGGAGACAATGGCGACTGCAAATGATGCAGAGGCGATCGAGCCTGCCTCTGTCGCGGGGATCGATCGGGCTGGAGAGGCGCGTGTGGAGCTCTCTGAAACGCATAGTGCGATCGACCAGCGGGGCCGTCTCTGGGGCGTGACACGCTTTGATCTGCTCTCGAACGATCCGCTGGTGCGAGTGAAACTGCCGCTGGGGACGAGACTGTTTGATGTGTTTGTCGACGGTCGTGCTGCCACGGATGCGGTTCCGACGCGGGCCGCTCGCGAGAATGTGTGGGAGATCCGCCTGCTTGACAGCGGCTGGCCACGGGCTGTGGTGGTGGTCTTTGCCGGTGAAATCGACATGGCCCAAGCGCTGGGGCGGGGTGCGCGGCTGGCGGGGCCTGCGGTCGTGGGGCTCCCCTGCGTGCAGACGGCCTGGACATTCGAATATCCGCGCGGGATGACGCTGCAGGCGGGGCGACCGGACGAGGTGGTCGCCCAGTCCGACCTGACGGCGATGCGGTCCACAGCGATCGATCGGCTGGAGTCTGACTTCCGCAATTCCATCGTCGATTGCGGGCCCGATGTGGCGGTGCGGGTGCAGGATTTTCTTGTGCGCCGTCGTCGCGAGGCCCTCTCCCCGCTGCTGTCCCAATGGCGGCACTCCATGCCACGCGACAGCGTGGCGGCGGAGGGGGACGCTCCACCGCTGTGTCTCATGCTGGGCCCTCAGCCGCCGGAACTGCTGGTGCGGATACGACGCCAGGCCGATCCCTCGTTCGTTGGTCGCCTGCTGGCCACGGTCGTGCTGGGGACGAGTGCGGGCGGGCTCTGGTGGTTGAATCGCCGCCGGCCTGCCACCTTGGCGGCTTGGCTGCAGGCAGGCCGGGAGTGGTGGTTCGTACCATTGCTGGGAATCGTGCTGGGGGGATGGTGGATCACCGTGCTCCTGCCAGCCTGGCCAGGCGGCCTTCTTCTTGCCAGCGGAGTGCTCTCGGCTGTTGTGGGCTGGCGGTCGCGGCCGAGCTTCAAAGCGGTCGCCGCAAACGACCAGCGATCGATCGTGGCGCCGCAGCGCACCGATCGGGAAGAATCGGTTACCCAGGTTTCCCCATCTCCCGTCGCCACCGCAGCGGACGTTGCCTCTTCCCCCGACAGGTCGTGAACGTGGCCTGTGATGGCAGCGCTTAGGCGCGGCACTCAGGGGCATACAAGACCGTTTGTAAGCGGGAAAACGTGAGCGCGTGAAAAACCGTTGCCCTGGAAAAGCGATCTGGCTCCCACGGCGGACGGTTCGCTAGTGTTCGCCCGCCCGGGGTGGCTTGGCCGCTCCTTGTCCGGTGGTGCACCGGAGGACAACCGCCTCCGGGTGGTCCGTCTGCCCTCCCCGGGTTCGTCGACGAGTCTGCTCTCACGGAGGTGGATGGCTCATGCAGTGTGGAGAACTGTGGCGCACTTGTGCCATGAATCGCCTGTGGGCAGCGGTGGCAGTGTGGGCCGTCATGGCAGCGCACTCCTGGGCTGCCGGACATCGCACCGCCAACTTCATCATCGACGCACCAACCGAACTCCTGGCCCGGCGGATCGGCGATGCCGCCGAGCAATACCGACAGGATCTGGCTGTGGAATGGCTGGGTACCCCGCTGCCACGCTGGAGCCGTCCCTGCCCGATCAAGGCTCAGGTGGCGCCCCACCTCGGGGCCGGCGGAGCGACCAGTTTTGTGTTTGATGCCGGCGAGGTGTTTGGCTGGACGATGACCATTCAGGGCAGCGAGGAACGGATTCTCGATTCAGTGTTGCCCCACGAGATCACGCACACGATTTTTGCCAGCCACTTCCGCCGCCCGTTGCCCCGCTGGGCCGATGAGGGGGCCTGCACCACGGTGGAGCATCCTGTGGAGCGGGCCCGGCAGCATCGGCTGCTGATCGAGCACCTGACCACCGGCCGCGGCATCGCCTTTCCGGAGATGTTTGCCATGCGGGAATACCCCAGCGATGTCCTCCCGCTCTATTCACAGGGCTACTCCCTGGCCCGTTATCTGATTGAGCGCGGTGGCCGCCACCGCTACGTGGCCTTTGTCGGCGACGGCCTGACCACCGAGGATTGGACCGGCGCCCTCCAGCGGCATTACGGAGTTCCTGGCGTGGCCCAACTGCAGCAGATCTGGCTGGGGTGGGTGAAAGAGGGCTGTCCAGCTCCCCCTGCCGCACTGGCCGCAGCCCCGAGCCGCTCTCCCTCCTCCGCTGCGAGCTGGTCGGGGGCCGCCCGGGGCCAGAGTCCTGATCCGGGGCCCGCTGTGGCGCCACGCACCACTGTCGCAGCTGTGGGTGGTCGCCGATCGATCTACACCCTGCAGGCGCGGCGTCTGCCGTCGAGCCGCGAGAAACCTGAGCCGAATGTCGACGCAGCCTCTGGCCAACCCGATCCAGCCGATCAACCCGATCAGGGCGTCACGGCACCGGTCAAGAGCAGCGTGATGTGGTAGAAGACCGGCGCAGCGAAGCAGATCGAATCGATGCGATCGAGCACTCCGCCATGGCCGACGACAAGCGTGCCGTAGTCTTTCACACCGCGATCGCGTTTGATGGCTGACATCGTCATGCCGCCGGCGAATCCCATGATCGCCACGACAAAGCCGGCGAGGGCTGCTTGCCAGGGCTCAAACGGCGGGGCCGCCCACCACAGCACCGCCGCGAGGAGCGCCGTGCTGGTCGCGCTGCCAAGCAGCCCCTCCCAGGTGCGGTTGGAGCTCACCTCTGGCGCCACCAGCCGGCGGCCGAGCATCCGGCTCCAGACATACTGCATGCAGTCGGCGAACTGCACCAGCAGAATCAGCAGGAACAGGAGCCGAAAGTTGTTGCTGCCGCCGCCGGCCTGATTCCCGATCGGAAGCTGCAGCAGGGCCGGGGCGAACGAAAGGCAGTAGACGCACACCACCAGCCCCGCCTGGATCTTCGCGGTGCGCTCCAGGAACCGCTTGTAGTCCCCCGCCACAGCGACTCGTGCCAGCACAAAGAGCGTGGCATACACCGGCAGAAACACGCTGAAGATGTCGTAGCGGTTCATGCCGACGAGGCAGTAGTGCAGCGGCGTGAACAGAAAGAAGACCCAGAAGAGTGCGCGGTGATCGCCTTTGCGTGTGGGAGTGAGCGTGATGAATTCGCGCAGCGCCCAAAACGACACCAGAAAGAACAGCACCACAGTGGCGGTGGTGCCAAGCCAGAAGGCGGCGGCCAGCACCGTGCACATGATCCACCACCCGCGCAGGCGGAGGTTGAACGTGTTGACAGCGGCCGGATCGAGCCCGCGATCAGGGTGCCGCTTGAGGAACTGGCCGACGGCGGTGGCCGCCGTGAGGAGCGTGAGCACGCTGGCGATGAGGGCGATCGTGCGGATGTCGTTCATGGGGCGGCGGCTATTCCTTCAGTGCCAGCACGGCGCGGCGTGCGCGGGCGAGGAAGTCGAGCTTCGACTCTCCCTGCTCCAGCCACAAGGGCGGGCCGAAGCTGATGCACGAAAGGAGGGGAACCGGCAGAAATTCGCCGCGGGGCAACACCCGATTGAGGTTGTCGATATGCACCGGCAGCAGTTCGATGTCGGGGCGTTTTTTGGCCAGATAGTAGAGCCCACTCTTGAACTCCCCCACCTCTCCTGTGACGCTGCGGCTCCCCTCCGGAAAGACGATCAGCGATTGTGTGGTGCCCACCTCGCGCAGCATCAGATCGACAGGGCTCTGATGAACTTTGATATCGGTGCGGTCGATCAGCAGGGCGTCAAACACCTCTTCCGCCAGCCAGCGCCGTACGATGCCCCGCGACCAATAGTCTTTGGCGGCGACCGGGCGGGTGAGTTCGCGAACCTCCTGCGGCAGGGATGCCCAGATCAGCAGGGCATCGAGATGGCTGGTGTGGTTGGCGAAGTAGACCCGTTGGCAGGTGTCGGGCTGGCTGGCGATCCAGCGGACGCTCGCGCCGCTGAGCAGCCGGGCGAGAGCCGCCAGCGACAGCCCGGCGATCCGGCACAGCGCCGAGCGTCCCTGCGCGGCGATGCCGGCAGCGGGAAGCCGGGGCGGCAAGGGGGGAAGCGTGTCGGCGGGGGAGAGCATAAGTGAATTGTCCACGGGCGACTGCCTACCGGTCAATCGTCTATGCCAGGAACAAACGGATTATGAAGCTTCTCATGCCCCACGGTCGTTTCGGGACCGTGGCCCGGGAGCACGACGGTGGGGTCGGGCAGGGAGTAGATGTGGCGGCGGATGCCAGCGGCCAAAGCCGTAAAATCGCCATCGGGAAAGTCGGTGCGGCCGATGCTCTCCTGAAACAGCACGTCGCCGCCAAACAGCAGCGGCGGCGAACTCCCCTCCACACAAAACACAACATGCCCGCTGGAGTGGCCCGGAATCTCCGCCACGGTGAAGGCCAGTCCGGCCAGTTCCACCCGCTCGCCAGCGACGAGCAGACGGGTGGCAGGAGGGCTGGTGAGCGCCAGGCCAAACCGCCCCGACAGGTTGCCCAGCGGATCGAGGAGCTTGGACGCATCGCCTGATCCGATCAGGATCGGCAGCCCCGGCCAGCGCTTCAGGAGGGTTCCGTTGCCGGCGATATGGTCGGAATGGCCGTGCGTGAGGAGGATCGCGACAGGGGTGAGCCCCGCCTCCTCGATCCACTCCACGATCGCGAGGGGCTCAAAGCCGGGGTCGATGACGAGGCATTCGCGGGAGCCGGAGCGGCAGATGACGTAGCTGTTTTCCGCAAACGGGGCCGACTCGATCCGCGCCACGGTGAAGGGGCACGGGGCAGGAAGCGACACCAGATCGATCGTGGCCATGAAAGAGCTACCGGGGCGAAAAAAGGTGCAGTGAAACGAAGCGCCGAGGGGGCCCTAGGCGACCTTGAGGGAGGGCCATCTGCCCGATCTCCAGCTTGAATCGTAGGCGAAATCGGAGCAAGTTGGTGGCCCGTAGCGAGAAAAACCGGGAGAAACGGGGTGGTTCCCTGCTGATCGCCCCGCTAGACTCCCCCCTCCCGTCGGCTGTGCTGGAGCGGTTGGTGCCTGCTCGATGGGGCTTCACGCCGGAGGCCAGGCGGCCGATCGGTGGGAATGTGCGGCCCGTAGCGACACGAACATCATCGTTTTAGGTTCTCACGGCAGCAGGGCGATGAATCACACAGCATCCGGACGACGCACACAGACTTCTACAGAGCCAGAGGGCAGGCGGAGCGATCCGTCGCCGATCCACGGAGGGATTCAGATGGGCTGGGCAGGCACACGCGGACGTTTCATCGTGGCGGCGATGGTAGGGCTCACGGCCATGGTCTTGGCCGACCCCGGAGTGGTGCTCGGCCAGCAAACCTCCAGCCAGGGTCCGGGGCTTACGCCGCAGGGAGGTGGCGCTCAGGGCAATATCGGCGCCTCTGATGCGCTGGCGAATACCGATGCCGGGGTCCACCCGCTGCAGGCGGCACTCGATGTCGCCAACAAGGGGTTGGCCAGCATCAACGCCAACATTCAAGACTATTCCGCCACGATGGTGAAGCGGGAGCGGATCGACGGCAAGCTGAACGAACATGAATACATGTTCGTCAAGATCCGCCAGAAGCCCTTTAGCGTCTATCTCTACTTCCTCGGCCCCGACAGCGTGAAGGGCCAGGAGGTGATCTACAGCGAGGGGCAAAACGACGGCAATATGCTCGCCCACGCTGGCAGCGGTGTGCGGGCGATGGTGGGAACCGTTTCGCTCAAGCCCACCAGCATGCTGGCGATGTCGGGCAATCGCTATTCGATCATGGAAATCGGTGTGGAGAATCTGACCCGCCGGCTCGTCGAGGTGGCTGAGCACGACAAGCAGTTTGGCGAATGCGAAGTCAACTTCTATCCCAATGCCAAGGTCAATGGCCGGATCTGCACCTGCATCCAGGTGACCCATCCGGTTCCCCGACGGAACTTCCGCTTCAATCTGGCCAGGGTGTTCATCGACGATGAATACCACATCCCGATCCGTTACGAGGCCTATGACTGGCCGCAGGAGAAGGGTGGCCAGCCTGTGCTCATGGAGGAATACACCTACATGAACGTGAAGATCAACAATGGCTTCACCGACGCCGACTTCGATCCCCGCAACACGGCCTACAAGTTTGGCATGAAGTAAGCCAATCTCAGGCTCAGGCTCGCGATTCAAAGAAACGGCCCGCACGAAAAGTGCGGGCCGTTTTCATTGGGCGGGAGCGCGGCGTCAGTCAGGCTGTTGGCTGCGGCCCGCCGGCGGTGGTTCATTCAGCTCCAGCAGCCACAAGGCAACGGCCGGTTCTGGCTGAATGCCCGATTGGCCCGCTGGCACCATAACGGGCGGGCGGACGAGCGTTGCCGTCGGGAGCAGGTCGTGGAGCCAGTCGGGCATCTCCGTGCCGGCCGTGTCGCGACCGACCGTCACCAGCCACAAGCGATGGTCGGGGCTGGCCGCGGCGAGCGCATGCACGGCCTCGGGCGGAGCGGTCTCCATGAGCATGGCTGGTCTGGGGAAGAAGCCGGGGGCGTGCGCCCACTCAAGCAGGATCGCCGAACCATAAAACCCCGTCGGAGGTTTCAGGCTGACGAGCGGCAGCCCGGCCGGCTCGGACGAGATGATCGGCGTCAGAGCCTTGCTCATGTGGTGGAACGACACAGAGCCGACGTTTCTTGGCCCGGCGAAGCCGACAGTGGTGAGCGCAACACACAGCGTGCCGACGACCCAGCCGAGAGGCCTGCTTACCAAGAAGGCCGAGAGGATCGGAGCCGCGGCGGCGCCGACGGAGGCGACGGCCGCGTAGCGGGTGAATGTTGTGTGCTGCGTGCCACGCACCGCGTCGAGCAGCATCAGCATCGCAATCGGCGTCCAGAGCATGAGGGCCCAGACTGTCACCTTGGGGCTGCGATAGAGTCCGGCGGCCACGAGCATGATCGACGCCACCAGGAGCAGGCCGAACGGGCCGCGAACAGCCGGCGGCATCAGGAACAGGAGCTTCAGCGGCAGTCCGAGCCCGGCCTTGCCGGCTCCGATCCAGAAGGGAGCTGTCGCCTGCAGGAATGAGACGTCCCCCGATCCTGCCCGCCGGAGATGGTCGAGGGCAAATGGTAGCCATGAGACCAGGGTGATCGCCGCTGCGCAGGCGACGGCCGCAATGAAGTGCCAGCGGAGCGATCGCGTGAGTCGGAGCATGGCCCACAGGCAGACGGCCGTACACGCGCCCGCCGCAAAATAGTGCGTCAGTTGCAGGGGCAAAAGCGTGAGCCCGAGCATCCAGACACGGGTTCGCGTGGCGCCCAGAGACTCTATCCGCACCATCTGCCAGGCCGCACAGGCCGCCAGTCCGATCATCATGCCGTAGCCGCGCACCTCAGTGCCCAGTTGGACCTGCATTGGCGAAAAAGCCATGGTGAGCGCCACGAGCGCTGCCGGCGCGACGCCGGCCTGAAGCCGGATGGCTGCGAACAGGAAACCGATCGCCACGATCGACCAGACGGCCGAATACAGCGCCGCAATCCAGTCGCTTTCCCCGAACAGAGCGCGCCAGAACCACAGCGTCGCCATATGCATGGGTGTATGGAACGGCACTCCCCGCGTCCACACCCTCAGCGGAGATGCGGCATGCTCCAGGGCCGTCGGCGATGTGGGTGTCGGCCGTAGTTCGTCCGGCGTCCACTGGAGGCAGTCGCTGCCGTGCCCCGCCGCCCCGGCGAGTATCCAGGTTTCATCGAAGGAGAGGCCGTGGTCGGCCGCCTGCCAACGCATCAGCAGCGCCACGAGGAGGCAGGCGGCGGCCGTCATGGCTTCAAAGCGCGGCCATGGACGCGGCGCGTGCTCGAAATCCGCAGCGCGGCGGGGTGCGGGAACATTACCCTCCGCGATGGCGGTCATTCGGTCAGCACGGAATGCTGTCATCATCATGGGAACGCCGATCTGGTCGAAACATGCACGGCATTCGGTTCGCGGCGGAGACATTTGAGAATCAGCGACGGCGTGACTAACATACGGCCTCAGGGCTGCGGTGCAAAGAAGTAGGGGTGGCAGGCTCATGGCTGCCGAAAATGCGATCGCTGCGTCCGTCAGAGAACGAGCCATTCTCGGAAAGTCGTCGTGAAATCTCTCCTGTCGATTCCGTGCCTTTACGACGCGTTTCAATT
>CAISJI010000028.1 GCA_903885565.1 uncultured Planctomycetaceae bacterium | reverse complement strand
TCCAGTCACGCGCGTCGCGAAACTCCCGCAGCAGATGGAGCAGTTGCTCCCAAGACGCCCCAGCCCCCTCAAGACCACAGGGCAACGGGGCCGGGGAACGCGCTGGAGTCGCTGGGTGATGCGGCATCATCGGGGAACACTCCGCTGAAAACGTCTGCCTTGGGCCTGCCAAGTGCCCTCTGTTCAAGATACCCCAAGGGAAGGGGGCCTGCCTACAGCAGCCCGACTGGTTTGACGCGTTACCAGTTCACGGCGGGCCTCGGTTATTTCCGCGCTGCCCACCGGAGCGTCTTCCACAGCCATCGCCTTGAGCGGCACAGCGGCGGGTGGTCAACTGATGGTTTCTCACTTTTCCCCGCACCGGCAGGCCCGGTTTGCCCGCGATGAACATCGTCTCTTTCTTCCACCCGCAGCGCACATTTCTCCCCTGCAGTGGCGTGGGCCGGCACATCAACAACATCCTCCCCGATCTCGCCACGCGGCCGGCGGTCGATCTGCAACTGCTCTTTTCCCGGCAGTGGATCGGCGCCGATGGAAAACTGCCGGCCAACTGCCCGCTGCGCGATCTGCCCCACGCGACGTTCCCCTGGCCCGAAAACAGAACCGAGCGGCTCTGGAAGCTTCTGGGGCGGCCACGGATGGATCGATTCATTCCTGCTGAAACCGACTGGATTTACTCTCCCGTCGAAACGCTCTTTCCCCTGCGCCGCCACGTGCAGACGGCGATCACAATCCACGATATCCATCCCTTCGAGCCCGATCTCCCCTGGTCGAACTCACGGCAGAATCGGTGGGCAAGGTTCAAATGGGGCCGCTGGATGCGCCGCGCGATCGAGCAGGCTGACGTCGTCTTCACCGTGTCGCAGTTCAGCCGCCAACGGATGATCGATCTGCTCGGGGCCAAGCCGGAAAAGATCGTCAACCTCAGCTCCGGCGTCGAGCAGGCCTTCTTCGACGCCGCCAGCGGGCCTGCCGGGCCCGCAGTGCCGGGCCTGCCGACGGGCCGGCCATATGTGAGCATGGTCGGTGGCCTGCGGCACCGGAAGGGGGGCCACCACTATCTCGAACTGGCCAAGGAACTCTCGCGGCGCGAGAGCCCCATCCAGATTGTGATCGCTGGTCCTAACGACGCTGATCTGGCCGATGCCGCCCGGGCTCATCCCAATATTCATCTGCTCGGCATGGTGAGCGATGCCCATCTGCCGGCGCTGTTACATCAGAGCCTGGCGATCGTCTTTCTCTCGCTGTACGAGGGATTTGGAATTCCGCCGCTGGAGGCGATGGCAACGGGCACGCCGGCAATTGTCGCCAACCGGGCTTCGCTTCCGGAAGTGGTGGGGCAGGCTGGAATCATCGTCGAACCGACCGACAGCGTCACAATCGCTGATCACTGCCACCGCCTTCTCACCGACACCGCCCACCGCGAGGCGTTGCAACAGAGAAGCCGCAGCCATGCCGCCGGCTACCGCTGGAAAAAATGCGCCGACACGATCCTGCAGACGCTGCAGGAACGCAGCCGAAAATAGATATCCGTCGTTCCTTTCCAGAGCCAACGCCCCACCACACGGCAATAATCCCTATGCTGGTAATGCCTCTGCCGGCCGATCACTGGCGGCAGCGGGCCAGCCCGGGCTTTTTGAAAACCATTCCCACAGCGAGCCGCAAGCATGATCGTCGAACGGGTGAAATATGTGATCTGGGCTGCCGATATGGAGCGGGCCGTCCGCTTCTACTGCCAACTCTTTGGCGGCCGCGTGCTCAAGCACAACAGTGTGATCGCGGAGGTGGAGATCCTCGGCAGCGTGATCGGCATCCATGGCGGCGGCGAGGGAAAACGTACTTGGACCGGCCTCAGCTTTCAGGTGCCCGATGTGATGCTCGGAGCCAAGGAAGTGGTGGCGGCCGGCGGACAACTCACGCACGAACCGGAGCCTGAAAATGGCGAACCGCCCCATCTGGCGATGTGCATCGACACCGAGGGGAACGAGTTCATGCTCTCCCGCAAACGCGCGCCAGCCCCAACGGCCTAAAGCGCATCCGATAGACAAGCAAAACGGACCTGCCATCACCGGATGATGGAGGCGGACGGATCGGCGAACGCTTGAGGAGGACCGATCGGCTGCGGCCAAGTGACTAAACCCGCGCCGTCCCGCAGCCGAAGCGTAAGTAAAGGCGGATCCGTTCTCGAGCTCAGGCCCGAGTTTCAACGCCCTCGACCAACCGTCTGATTCCCAGCGGATTGGCGTCCTTGAGCGCCGGCGGCAGGAGGCTGTCAGGCACATCCTGATAGCAGACCGGCCGCACAAAACGTTCCAGCGCCGCACTGCCGACGCGGGTAAATCGCGAGTCACTCGTCGCCGGCGACGGGCCGCCATGCTGCATCGCATGGCACACCTCCACGCCCGTGGGAAACCCGTTGACGATCACGCGGCCCGCCGTCGCAGCCAGAATCTCCAGCAGATCCCCCGCGGCGGCGAGATCTTCCGGCGTGCCATGCACCGTGGCAGTGAGCTGGCCATCAAGCCGGCGGGCCAACACGCGCAGTTCGGCGAGATCGGCCGCCTTGACGAGCAGACTGCAGGGCCCAAACACCTCTTCCATGCACTGCTCCGCGCGCAGGAAGGTGGCCGCGTCGGTCACGGCGCACAGCGGAGCCGCCTGCGTTTTGCCCGCATCGGCCACCGCCGTTGCCCGGGCCAAGACATCGCACCCCGGCACCGCCAGCAGGGCATCGCGATGCTGCTCGAAATTCTTGCGGATATCGGCATGGAGCATCGAGGCAGCAGGCGCGGCGGCGATTCCACCGGCGAGTTGCTGGCGAAACCGGCCAAAATCGCTCCCCTCCACCGCAAACACGAGCCCCGGCTTGGTGCAAAACTGCCCCACTCCCAGCGTCATCGAGCCCTTCAATCCATCGGCAATCTCCTCGGCCCGGGCAGCGAGTGCCCCCGGGAGAAGAAAGACCGGGTTGAGGCTGCTCATCTCAGCAAAAACCGGAATCGGATGGGGGCGGCTGGCGGCGGCGTCGAGCAACGCCCGCCCAGCGGCCCGCGAACCGGTGAAGCCGACAGCCCGCGTGGCCGGATGCTTGACCAGTGCCAACCCGATCACGCTCCCCTCACCATGGACCATCGAGAACACTCCGGCCGGCAGGCCGCAACGGGCCACGGCCCGCGTGATGGCACCGGCGACCAGTTCGGAGGTGCCGGGGTGGGCGCGGTGGGCTTTTACGATGACCGGATTGCCGGTGCACAGGGCACTGGCGGTGTCGCCGCCGGCCACCGAAAAAGCCAACGGAAAATTGCTCGAGCCAAACACCACCACCGGCCCCAGCGGCAGCTTCATGCGGCGCAGATCGCTGCGGGGAAGTGGCTGGCGCTGTGGCTGCGCCCGATCGATGCGGGCATCGACCCACGAGCCCTCGCGGGCCATGTCGGCAAAGAGCTTGAGTTGCCCGACGGTGCGGCCCCGCTCCCCGGTGAGCCGGGCTGCCGGCAGCGCCGATTCGAGCCCGGCCCGCTCCAGCAGGGTGTCGCCAAGATTCAATATCTCCTCCGCGATCGCCTCGAGCAGTTCGGCCCGCTTCGCGCCAGAGGAACGGCCAAACGGGCCCGCCGCCTCCGCTGCGGCCTCGAGAGCCCGGTCGACTTCAGCCATGCCGACAAGCGAAAACCGCCCCGGCAGTTCGGCGCCATCGAGCGGACTGACCACGCTGAAGGTGCGCTGCGTTACATGCAGCGTGCCGGCCAGAAAGTTTTTTCCATGGATGGTTGTCATCGGCAGCGACCCTTCAGGTGAGAGAAAAAACCGGCTGGCATTCAGAGCACGCCGCTCCAGGCCCGGCGGCAGCCCGGGCCCACTGTTATACGTTCTGGCGGGAAAACCTCTGCGGGGAGAGAAACCCGAGCGGATGGCGGGTGGTTCCCGACAGCGCCAGATCGGCAAGAACCTCCCCGATCACGCTGGCAAACTTGAATCCATGGCCGGAAAAGCCGGCGGCGATCGTCACCCGGGAATGCTCCGGATGCAGGCCGAGAGCGAAATGCCCATCGGGCGACATCGTGTAGAGGCAATGGGCGTGGCTGCTCATCTCCCGGCCGAGACCGGGCAGATGGGAGGCGATCACCTCCTCTACCCTCGCCTGCTCCTGCCGGTCGAGCGTGCGGTCGAGCGAGAGCGGATCAGATACAGGCCGTCCGCCGGTATGTTCGGCCACCTTCACCCCCCGGCTGTCGAGGCTGGGAAAGCCGTAGTAAAAACCGGTGGGAGTGTCGAAGGCAAAGCAGGGCAATGTGCCGGCGGCATAGAGCATGGCACGCGACGGCACTGGCCGATACCAAAAGAGGGCTTTCCGCAGAACCTCCAGTCTGAGCCCCGGCACCTGCAGGAGATCTGATGTCCAGGCGCCGGAGGTGAGCACAAGTGAGCCAGCCGAAAAGCTTTCGCGATCGGTTTCCACCACCACGCCGGCGGCATCGGCCCGCCAGCGACGCACCGCCGCGCCATACTCAAGCTCTGCCCCAGCGTTCACCGCCAGAAGTGTGTGCGCCCGCACGCATTCCTCCACAAACAGATACCCAGCGCAGGCCTCGAATGCGATCTCCCAATCCTCCGCCAAGCGCAGGCCGGGGTAGCGGCGGGCGGCCTCCGGAACACTCAGGCGTTCTACCGGAAGGCTGTGGGTGGCGGCCGAGGCGAGAAGCCCCGCCACCACATGCCCCGCCGGCGGCCCCGCTGTTACAAGCCCCGATTCCACCAGGAGCGGGCGGCCGCTTTTCTGTTCCAGCGCGCGCCACAATTCATAGGCCCGCCGCAGCAGCGGCACGTAATCGGGATGCTCAAAATAGGCGAGCCGGATCAGCCGGGTGTGGCCATGCGAGCTACCCCGATCATGCGCACAAGGGAAGCGATCGATCCCCAGCACGCGCGCACCGCGGGCGGCCAGATGATGGAGCGCAGCACTCCCCATTCCGCCAGTGCCGACGACGATCGTGTCGAAATGCCGCATGGAGCGAGCCTGTTACGGCGCCGGTGTGGCCGGCGGATCGCCCGCCCCATCCCACAGCGACGCGCCCACGATATACCAGCCGTCGGGGGTCGACTGCATGGTCATGCCCGCCACACCGAAATAACGTCTGATCTGGTCGAACTCGGGGAGCGCTTCGCCGGCGATGTCGTCCCAGCGGTTTTTGGCGGCGGCAGTGGCGTCCACCTCCTTGCCTGAAGCTTCCTTGGCCGCCTTCTCCCGGCTGCGGGCCAGATACCGCGAAACCACCCAGCCAACGAGGCTCTTGGAATCGGGCGCGCGGCCGCTGCGGAGCATTTCATAGCTGGGCTGGATCATCCGATCGGTGCGGCCGAACGTGCGCAGGGCCACGCCGCCAGGAAGGAGCCCTTTGAGCGTGTTGACCGCCGCGAGATAGTCGGGCTCCGCGGCAATCTCCTGGCCCGGC
>CAISJI010000027.1 GCA_903885565.1 uncultured Planctomycetaceae bacterium | reverse complement strand
GCCCGAGAACGGTAACATAGAGCTGCTGAGGATCAATACCCGCGATTATCCCAACGTGGCAGTGGTTCACGGGGCCCTTTGGAGTCGGGATGAACAGTTGCACGTTATCGATAGCCACCTCGGACACTGGGGATTCATGACGACGCCTGTCGATGACACACCGCCGCAAGGCAACGTCATCTCCCAAGAGACTCGTGGCATCACGGTGCCGGCACTCCTAGATGCATACGGCATCGGTCATGTTGATATCTTCAAAATCGATATTGAAGGGGCCGAAAAGGAATTGTTTGATCATTGCGAGACATGGATCGGCCGGGTCGACGCTCTTATCGTAGAGTTGCACGACCGGAAGAAACCTGGCTGCAGCGACAGTTTCAACACCGGTGCCTTGGGATTCGAAATGAAGTGGCGGCGGGGGGAGAACGAGTTCCGTGCCCGTCAGGCAGGCTGCCTCGACGCGCCTCGGGAGACTTCGGGCAGCGGTGTCAGGTGACAATACAACGCGGCCAGCATCAGAGAATGTCCCCGTAACGGGTTCGAAGTGCCCTGCAAACAGGGCGACTTAGAGAAAAAATCTGCCCCCTCAGATCCTCTCTCTGAATAGGGTGCCGTTAAAGGGAGCAGGTCAGCTCAGGAAGGGCTCCCATTGTGTGCCATGTTTGGGGGCCCGGAGTTCCGGAAGGCGTTGGTTTCTTTTTTCTATTACAACTACGTATGGGTATACGTGAATTGAGTCAAGCGTTGCCTGCACTTCGTTTGTCGGTACCAAGAGGCGTTTGTTTGGGTCCGCGGAGTCCGTTTGCATCTGCGAGACGTCGTTCATGGCAAGTGCCCACCCTCCGATCATGCCGCCGAAGGCGTTCAAGGTGCCATGCACGTCTTCACATATGTAAACACCGCCGGGGCGGATGCATGGAAGAATCTCCTCCATCGTGATGCGTTGTTGAATAGGCGTGTGCCCGCCATCGTCGATAACGATGTCAGGTGCGGGGAGTGTGCCGTCCCGAAGCACCCTGCGCCAAAATAATGGGTCGGCCTGATCGCCGACGAGAATGTGTGTTCCGGGCTGCTCGTATGCACGGCAGGCGGGTTCGATATCGATTCCATAAATCTGCGCCGATGGACCGAAATAGTTGCGCCACATGTCGAGGGACCCGCCCGAATACACGCCGATTTCAACGACGACGAGGCCGCTCCGATTCCGCAAAGGGGCAAAGTGGCGGTGGTAAATGTCGAAATAGTGGCGCCATTTCCAAATGCCGCGACCATCGCTCCTGGCATCAAAAAACGTTTCCAACTGATTTGGGACCGCCGCGACTGGCGGTGTTGCAGTGGCAGCAGTGTCTCGCCACTGTGCGGCCGTTTGACGGCCGCGTTGCCACCAGCACAAACACCGAAAGAGCCCAAATGCCGTCTTTAGCATTGCGAACCAACCTCATGAGACTCGTAAAACCATTTCTATATTCAGTTCCGCGGCGGTCCGGGGGCCTCCGGCGTTAGCGGGCTGTGGATAAAGTGCCGCATTGCTGGAGGCGATGCCCGCCGACCGTGGACATCCTCGGCGTTTCCACCGGTCGGCAAAGTGGAAAAAGGTCAGGGATGAATTTTTCCACGGACAGTTCGAGCTTCGGATCGCCTGCCTTCATTCCCCGCAGGCCAGCAATCGAATCCTTACCTGGATTGCGCATGGCGTCTGCATCGCAAAGGCGTCGCCCTGTTCAAGGATAGCCAGGTCAACGGCACCGCGGCAACCATTTTCCGGCTGATGAGCGACTCATGAGCGTCGGGATCGGTGTCAGCCGTGTTCCCCGGATAGCCGACCGTCGCCCACCGGATCGCTTCAGCGTTTTGAGATGGAGGCAAACAGCAGGCAGGCAAGTGCACCCAGCCCAACCAAAAGCGTCTTGAACGGGAAGCGACTCATGGCTGGGTGCGCTGCGATGCGATACAGGTGGCATCGAATATGCCGACGGGGTGATGGGAGGTGTTTTCAGCGGCTCTCAACACCCGCAGCTGGCCCCAGCATCCGCCTTTCTGTCGGCCCCAGTTCAGCACGTATGTCGACCTCCATCGCCGCCAATGCGGAACCGGTTCTATCTCCTCGGTATCTCTTTATTCTCCTCTTTTCTGTTTTCTGTATGGGGTACGCCTTCCGGCATACCCTCAGCCCGATAAAAGACTGCGCCAACCTTCACGTAGCGACCAAGAGTTGTCGGAAGTTGTAGCGGCCGAGCAACTGGTGAGCAAAAGTCTGCCCGTCCCTCTGCGCTGGCCCATCGATCCCACACGCCCGTTTTGCTGTCTCGCCCATCCCGAGTCGAACGATCATCGCCAAGCTCATTGCCTTGACGGCTGTCGGAAACTGGCTTGTCGATTCGGGACGGCTGATCGAGTGCTCGTTTGATCGGCTGAAGGAGCTTGACGAAAGCGACGACGTGCGGCGGTGGCTTCGGGCCATGGCAACCGACGACTTACGGTTCCTGCTTCCAGATCGCCCGGTTGCGAACGCTGGCGGAATATGGTCGGTCCAAGGTGCGATCGGGCGCTCGCGGACGTCAAAATCACGAGCCACATGGCCGACATCGCTGCTGACCGCCGACGCGATCACCGCGGCGGCATTCATCGGGCGGTCTGCGGTCCAACCGAAGATGGCGGAGCGCCTGGAACGACAAGGCTGGGACGGGGCCGTCAGTTCGATGTGCGCGCTATGCCGCGCCGCGCACAATACCCAGCTGGCAGTCGCGGGCATCAACCCACCGACGGCCATGGCAGCCATGTGGGTATCGTCGCTTGACTTGGTCCTGAAGACCCGCGCCGATGAGAAGCACTTGGATGAGACAATGGCCGTCAATGTACTGCCGGTGCCCCCCGCTATTGCCCCCTTGCTGGACGCTATGGGTACATCGGAGGCTGCCAAACCCGTTGGACCTCTTTTGGGACCAACTTCAGGGAAGGGGGGAAGGCTCTGCGAGGCACCGCAGTTCGTCGGGCGAAAAATCCGCCCAGCGGAAGAAGGCCACGATCTCCCGCGATTCGCTCGGGAGTTCGGCACCACTCGCCCGGACGGCGAGACTTTGCACTCAGCCCGCAGTGGCCATGAATGGCACTGCGGGAGTGAAGAAACAGCGGGCGAAGGGACTCGAACCCTCGACATCCAGCTTGGGAAGCTAGCGCTCTACCAACTGAGCTACGCCCGCGAACGATCAAAGTCTAGCAGATGGCCGGCCGCGTGCTACCGGCGAATGCCGATGCGGCCGCCGCTGGGGATTTGCCAACGTCCCCCCCTCTCAAGGCCCCGGCGGCAAGCCATGCAGAGGTCGGCATGGGGAGTCTTGAGTTGATAGGATGGAAGCATCGCGAAGGAGTTGCCGATGCTGCCGTCGATCCGATTTCACGTGACCGGCGAGACACTCTGGAACCGCATGGAGAGGGCCGTGGAACGGGTAAACGACAGGCTCCGGCGCACGGTTACGATTCTGGAGGATTCCCGCGTGCCGTATGCGGTGGTGGGAGGCCATGCCGTGCGCGCCTGGGTGGCCCAGGTGGATGAGGCGGCCGTCCGCACCACCCGCGATGTCGATATTCTCGTCCGGGCGCAAGATTTCCCAAGAATGTGCGCCGCCATGCACGCCGCCGGTTTCCACCAGCGTGAAACAGCCGGCCTGCAGATGTTTGTGGAAACGCCCGACGGTTCGGCGCGGGATGCTGTGCATGTGGTGATCGCAGGCGAGATGGTGAGGCCGGGAGAGCACGAGCCAAACCCTGACATCGAACCGGTCGTGCGAACGGCCGATTTTCGCACTGTGCCGCTAGAGACGCTGGTGCGGATGAAGCTCAACTCGTTCCGCGACAAGGATCGCGTCCACCTTCGCGACATGATCTCGCTCGGCATGATCGACGATTCATGGCTCGATCGCCTCCCCGAGGTCTTTCGCGTCAGGCTGCTGGCACTGCTGGACGATCCAAACGGATAGCGAGGGGTTCCGGGCGAGATAGCAGATGGCCGGCCGCGTGCTACCGGCCAGTGCCCCGATTGCCAGCCGGTGCGATGGGCCAGAGTGGCTGCATTCGGTGCTGCTACCACCTCCCCCCCTCCGGCAGACACGACCCAAATAGGAAGGTTGAAAAACCGAGCTCGGGGAGACCGAATCGGCCAGCCGGCGAAAATGTCCCCCCGCGTCAGACCGTTCGCTCCAGCGGCATCTGGCCGTGGCAAACCTGGCTTTCCTCCCGGTGCGAGCGACGGACGGAGAACAGGAGTAAGATACGCCGATCGGCTGTTTCCCCCGTTGGCGATCTCCGCATGAAGCCCGGAATCGGCTCCCGGAGGGGGCAAGCCCTGTCCTGATCCCTGTTTTGATTTTCGCGTGTGCGGAGTGCGGCCCCATGAGCCAAGCGGAAGTTCCATCGTCACCCGGTCAGTCCGGCACGCCCGCTGCCGGAAACACGGCGGCAGCGACCGCTGCGAAACACTCCCTCTGGTCGTGGGCGTCTACCACAGGGCTGGTGGCGCTGGCCGCACTGCTGCTGGGAGCCGGGGCGCTGCCGTGGTGGCTCTCCAATCCCCAGAGGCTCTCTGGCTACATCGCCAAGGCCGTTCCCGACCTGCAGGCCGATGTCACGATTGGCAAAGCGCAGATCGGGTGGCTTGGGCCCTTGGTGCTGGAAGAGGTGACGCTCGTGCCCCGTAGCGGCGCCCGGAATCCCGCCACCATTGCGCGCATTGAGGGGAGCCACGGCTTGGCAGGAATGCTCCTCTCTGCCGGTGATCTCGGCACCTTTCGCATCCAGGGGCTGCGGGCGGACGTCGTGTTTGACGCCAACCGCGATTCCAATTTAAAGGGGCTGATGGCACCGTCAGCCGGGGCGATCACGGCCGTCCAAGGCCAGCCCACTGCGGCTGCCGAATCGGATGCGCCCCCCGCCGAACTCCCCCCCCAGCCCCGGCTCAGCCCGGTGCGTGCCCGGATCGAAGTTGAGGATGCGGTGGTGCGGATCGAGGGACCATGGTCGCCCGAGGCGTGGGTGAGCGAGCCGATCGATCTGCGGGCCAGCCTGGCCACGGCTGCTTCTGGTGGTTACAGCGAGTGGACCATCGAGCCAACGCAATTGCTGCGGGAAGCCCAACTCGAGCCGAGCGTGGCCCAAGGAGTGTTGGCCTATATCGCCCCGGTGCTGGCCGATGCCACGCGCACCGGTGGTCGCTTCTCGCTGCGGCTGGATGGGGCCACGCTGCCTCTGGGCACCCCGCTGGATGCCCGGTTATCTGGATTGCTGACGATGCATGCGGTCGACTTGGGGCCGGGACCACTGGTAACCCATATTCTGGAAGAATTGCCGGGGAACATGCAGTTGCCCACGTCGGTGCGGATCGCCGACGACTCCCGGATTGAGTTTCAACTGGCCGACCGGCGGATGTGGCACAAGGGGCTGGAATTCGGGCTGCCG
>CAISJI010000026.1 GCA_903885565.1 uncultured Planctomycetaceae bacterium | reverse complement strand
GCTCCGGTGAGGGTGACCGTGCCGGCACCGGCCTTCGTGAACGTGCCGCCGACGCTCGTCAGATCGGAGGCGAGGGTGAGGTTCTCGCCATTGCTGTCGATCGAGTACTTCTGATTGTCGGCGTCGGAGAAGCGAGCGGAGTAGTCGGTCGTGTTGTTGCTTGTGGCCTGCAGCGTCCCCCCCTCGAAGCTGATCGTGCCGGTGGTGCCGATCGCATTGGCACTGTTGAGGGAGACCATGCCTGCGACGAGCGTCGTGCCACCGGTGTAGCTGTTGTTACCACCGAGGAGGAGCGTGCCGGTGCCGGTCTTCACGAGGTCGCCCGCACCGCTGAGCGTGCCGTTATAGGTGGAGGTCGGCGACACACCGTTGCTGTTCTGGGCAAACTTGAGCGTGCCGGCGTAGTTGAGATCGCCGACGAGCACGCCCGAGGTGCCGCTGCCGGTGGTGCCGGTCGAGGCGACCAGGAAGCGGGTGGCGTTTGCGTTGTCAGAGATGCCGCCGATCTGGAGCGTGCCCCCCTGGTTCAAGGTGAGCGTGCCATTGGCATCGCGAGTGAGCGTGCCGGAGACAACCACGTAGCCGCCGTTGTTGATCGTCACGCTGCCGGTGCCGCTGCCGCCGATCGTCAGGTTCGCAGTGGGGGCACCGCCGATGCCGCTGGCGTTGTTGAGCCAGGTGCCGCTGGTGACCGTGGCCGTGCCGAGAGTGCCAGCCTGGGCTCCGAGGGTGCCAGAGCGGGACGCGATCACGCCGCCGTTGACCGTGAGCGTGCCACTGCCGGCGCCACTGCTGATGCCGCCGAGAAGCAGATTGCCTCGCAAGTCGGCAGTGCCTGACGTGCCGACATCGAGCAGGCCGACGGAGGTGGTGCCGCTGCCGACATTCGTGTTGTTTGCCCTCAAATAGCCGTTGGTGATCGAGACCGTGCCGCTCCCCAGCTCGCCGATCTTGAGGTCGGCGAGCGTCGACACGGTGCCGCCGGTGATCGTGATCAGGCCGCTGCTTGACCCCGAACGGCCGAGATAGATTCCGTTCCCCATGTTGCCGACACCGCTGCCGCCGACGAGGCCGCCGGTGACGTTGAGCGTGCCGCTGCCGCCGCCGGTGCCGCCGAGGGTCAGAAAGGCCCTCGGGGTCAAGGTGCCGCTCGACACGTTGATCGTGCCTTCGCCGTTCCCCTGGCCAACAAGCAAATTGTCGCTCGTGACAAAGCCGCCGGCGACGTTGAGCGTGCCGGTGCCGCTTTGGCCGAGCTGGATGATGCCGGCTTGGGTGCCGGAGACCACTGGGGTGATCAAGGAGCCGCTGTTGGCGTTGATCGTCATATTCAGCGGGATGAACCTGGTGCTCGGCGCCATCCTGGAGAGCTGGAGCGTGCCGGAGTTCATGAGGGTGAGCGTGCCGCTGCCGGAGATCGTGTTGCTGATCGGGAGCAGGTTGCCGGCCGACTGATTGAAGAGGAGCGTGCCGTTGTCGACGAGGTTTGCCGACCCACTGACGGTGGCGCCGTTGTTGAGCTGCACCGTGTCGGAAACAAGGATCGTGCCGGCGGTGTACTCCGGGCCGCTTTCACCGGTAGCGGTGCCGTAGACCGTGAGCGTGCCGGGTGTAACGGGAGCCGCAATCGCGGAACTCCCGAAGAAAGCAAGCGTGGCAGCCGAAAAGATCGCGGCAGCAGCAAGACGAAACTTCGACATGGCGAAACCTCCCGTACAACAACTGCTCAAAAGCCCTGGCCATCACCATCAGCACGCAACGATACTGCGGTCGGCCTCAACCTGCTCCTTGGCAAAAACCCGGCTATGATAGGGCTTGCCGGGACGATTGCAAGCGTGGGTAGCGGAACCCTTGATCGCCCGCGGGGACGGTGCGAAAAAAGAAGTGGAGAGCCGCCGATTACGGTTCATTTACCCCCGCATCGCGTCAATACTTAAATTGTCAGCAAGGTTCTGTTCGGCCCCTCACGGCCCGGTGAAGCGCCCCAGGAAGAGGATCGTGTCGTGGCGGGCGTCGCGGACGAGGAAGAGGAAGGGGCGATCGGCGCGAAACTCGACCGGCGGCGGGGGTTGGTGAGCGCTCAACGGGACAGCGATCACCACGGTCGCGGCGGCTGCCTCGGTGCCCTCCTCGTTGACCTCGATGAAGGCCTGATGGATCACGTCTCTCACGAGCAGCCGGGGCCCGCCGGCAGCGTCGTCGATCATCCCGGACAAATCGGCCGACCTGGCGAAGACGTCGGTCATCCCCAGGCTCGCGAGCAGGGGATTCGCTTGGAAAGCGTGTTCGATGCGGAATCGGGGCAGATGGACGATCACGTCCCACTGCCGCGCCGCATGCCGCCACGCGAGGAGCGATTCGGCGGTGAGCCGGTCTTCGAGAGCTCGCAGGCCGTCTGGCTCCCTGGGGAGGAGCACGACCATCCCGAGATCCTGGCCGCGGTAGGGGAGGGCGAGGAGTTGGAAACCTTCCTGTTCGGCGTAGTCGAAGTCGCTGTGCTGGGCCATCAGCGGCACGTCGATGGAGCTGCCATCGGCGCGGTGGAAGGGCTCATGCTTCGTCCGCTCTGGATCGAACTCGAGGGCCCAGTTTCCCTTGAAATAGACGGCGTTGGCGAGCACGAGCTGTGTCGCTTCAGAGAGGGCATTTTCAGAGATGATGTTTTAGATCCGCTCGCGGGTCCGCTCAGCGACCCAGGCGTTGATCAACGGCCGGAGCGTCTTGCGGCTGGGGTCTTGGATGAATGCGAGCACGACCCCGAGAAACTTGGTTTGCCAGTTGATGTTCTGCAGCCAGTAGCCCACGTCCGCCAGTGTGAAGGCGTCCTGGAGAAGGATGCCTCGGGATTCGGCCTCGCGGAGAAGTTCAGCCAGCCGGTGCGTGTTGTCGGGCAGAAATTGGTGGCACTGCACGAACTGCTGCTGGAATCGCTGAACTTCAAGGAGGATCGCTTCATGGTCAGTGGGAGGCATGGTTGGGCTCGATGCTGGCAAGAGGTTTCGAGGGCGTGTGGGTGCCCTTATTTTCGCAAACCGGAGTTGCGCGCGCCAGCGAAAGCGATCGGCTGGGTGGATGGAAAACCGCCGCGTAGATCGTCGCGCAGCAAACGAACCGGCAAAGGACGGCCCGGTTGTCCTCTGCTGCCACCGAGCCTCCCTGTCGGGCGTGGCGAGGGTTGGTAACGCGGCATTCCCTCAGTCGCCAGCAAAGACGAGTTTCTTGCGGCGGACGGACTGGGAGGGATTCAAGGGTGTTCTCGCCGGCCTTCGTGCCCAATGCCCAACCGCCATGCCCGTAGTCGTCCGCACCTCATGGCTACCCGACACGATTCTCGGGCAGTGCGTTCGGCGGCGGCACAGGTTTGTCGTGCGGCTCAATGACCAGATGGGCGAGCCGCAGGCCGTTGAATGTCTGCTTCACGAATGGGCGCACGCGCTGGCCTGGAACTTTTCGCTCGATCGGCTGGCCAAGTTGCCGGGGGTCGACCCTGCTGAGTTCGACCGGGCCTGTCATGACGAGGCTTGGGGGTGTGCGTATTCGCGGGTCTGGCGGGCGTATCTGGAGCTGGGGCGGGAGGTGGCATGACGGCAGTGCGGATGGTGCCACAACTGTTAGACGAACTGTTAGGCGCATGAGCTTCGGAGCCAGATTCCTAAGCCGAGCGACACGCGCCGTTCCCGAGGAAAACGCACAATCGTGATACGAGCGCGACACGACTTGCGGTGTCAGCCGCACTCAAAATCCGTTGTCCGCAAGGACGTGTGGGTTCAAGTCCCTCCTCCGGTACTCTAGAAAACAAGTGATAAAAGAGGGGTTCGCCATCAGGCAGCCCCCAGCGCGGCGAGCAAGCTGGCCGACCGTTAGCGTCAGAAATGGGGACGGGAGCGACTTTTGCTACGGGGCATTCCACGGCAGGGATTGGAATTCGCTCCCGTCCCCGATTATCCCTGGTTTTGCCCTGCAACCCTTCGGCCACCATGACGTCCTGCTGAGAAAGTCGTAGCGCCGCCTGCGATCACTTTGCTCGTGCGTCTGCTGGCGGCGTGGATGCGTGCGGTGCAAACGACACATCGGCGATTTCGATGGGAACGTCGCTTCCACCGAGGTCGAAGGAAAACAGCGCGTTCGACGCGTCTGCCTTCGCGGTGAACTCGCGGGTGACCGACTGCCACTGCTCTGTCACCGGGATCTGGCCGTAGAGGCCCAGGTTCGTCCAGGGTTTTTGCGCCTCTCTGACGGTGAAGATCACCTCGCGGGGCCTGTCCGCCCGAATGCGGAATGAGACCCGGTATGTCGCGTCGGCCTGCACCTCGGTCGGTAGCGAGGCCAACCGCACTCGCCACTGTTCGACAGTCGGTAGCGAACCAAACTCGACCCGCATCGCATTGGGCATGGTGGCTGTGAACGTGAGCACCGCTGGGTAGTCCTTCGTGGCGACTAGCCGCTACTCGCTCGGCTGAGTAGTCGCCGACGGCGCTTCGACCGGTTTCTTTATCGGAACACATGTGTTCCCGAAAGTGCTGGCACCGTCGGCCACGGTGGCGTCGAGGTAGGTCACGTGGTCGCGGACGTAATTCGCCCGAAGATGCACGGTGTCGTGCCGGATGGGGCCGTCGTCATCCGTCGAGATACAGATCCCATCACGGGACAGGAATGGGACGGGATCGATCACGTCGGCGCCGTTGGCTTTGGCAACGGCGGCCAGTTCGTCGATATGTGAACGTTGCGACATTTGTCGGAACTCGTCCACGGTCAGCGGCGTCACATGCACCTCGCGGCTTCCAGAGAAGCGCCTGGCGTACATGTGGGTGGGGTCGAGTGGGGTGGCTATCGGCAAGGCAAGGACCACAGTGACCTGTTTGCCCGATTGGAACAAACGATCAATCATTTCTCCGAATGACTCCATCGCCTGCGTTCGTCCTGTCTTGCCGCCCATGGAAGCGTCCGAGATGCACCAGTTCGTAAACTTCGAAAAAAACGACTGCCAATGGCCGCTCATGACCACACGGTCAATCGCTGGATTTGTGCGCAACTCCTCTTCAAAAACAGGAATCAGATTTTCCTGGTAAGGCTTGCTAGGCAAACGGGCTCCCGGCACTGGGCACAGCCCACCCCCGACAATGAATATTGCCCCCCGCGAATCATGACTGTGGCCGTTCAGCAGGTTCTGGATCCGTGGCGCCATCATGATCATGGTGCTGTCACCAAAGAACAGGGTCTGTCTACCCTTTCCGCCTATTCTCCACACTCCGATGCCCCGGTCGGTTTCACTCTGGTAGCCAGACCTGTATTCCCGCCATATTTGTGGGCGCTCCGCGATTGCCTGATTGACCTGCTGCGTCGGTCGTGGAGCCAGGCAAGGATCGCGCCTGCGAGAAACTCCCAGGCCCGGAAGGGCGTGAGGAAGAAATCGGCCGAGACAGACACGTGGCCGCCGAGGTGCTCGTATTCCGTGGGCAGGAGCACGAGCCAGCCGTAGGCCAGGCAGAGTGCAACAGCCGCGAGGAGGGCTGGAAAGATTCGTCGCACCCGGCGGGCGTAGAAGTCGGCGTAGCTGAAGGTGTCTTCACGCTGGGCCTTATAGATGATGCCGCTGATGAGGTAGCCGGAGATGACGAAGAACATGTCGACGCCGATGAACCCGCCCGGCAGATAAGCCGGGCAGGCATGAAAGGCGATCACGGCCAGCACGGCCACGGCCCGCAGGCCGTCGATGTCGGCACGGTATTTGATTGTTGTCATGACGCTGCGAAGTTCATCACGGAGGCGGGGCGTTTGTGGTTCGACGGTCCGGACGGTCGGCCTCCTCGCCGGTTCGTGGACGGAGTGCGGGTGATCGTCACGATTGACGTGGAGGGCAGGTCAAGCTCCGGGCAATCGCTGGTAGATCGCGGAGTCAGCTTCCAGCCCCACAAAACGAAATCTCAGATCGGTGTCCATGATGGTCTGGCAGACCAGTTGCACCTGGCACTCGGCGATCTGTCTCGCATCGTATTCGACGGCCGTTGCCGGCCGCTTGCGGGGATTCATGCCCCAACTTTTCGCGAGGCTCCAGCTCCCGTCGTCAAACACCAAGTAGCCGCCCGATTTGCAGTGGCGATGGGGTCGACTGGTCTGCAGCGGTCGAAGTGTCGCCACTCACATCATGCTCCTTGCTTCAAAGACCAAACCGGGGCAGGATACCAGAAATCATGTGGAACTCGCCGGCGAAACCGAATTTACCATGCGGTACGTGTCAACGACTGCGGGGGGTATCGTGACGGGACCGCCCTTCCCTCCTGAGCGGGAAGCCCGTTTGCAAAGGACACACGTTCTCAGGTCCGTACGTGTCATGTTCTTTGGTGGCGAATGCCAGTCACCTCCATGTCGGGTGCTTCGTCGAGTGTCCGGTGCCGACCCAGAGTCGTTTGTCAGCCCGTAGTGGCTGGAGCCGTTCGCGGTCGATCCGATGGAAGCGAAACCGCAGCGAGAGAGTCTGATGGATGGGAATGATGAAGTTGCATCAGTGGAATCATGAGTGATCACCTCGTTCGCACAGCGCATGAAGCATTCCTTCATAAAGACTATTCTCAGGCACTCCAGCTTTACAGGGAAGCAGGGGAGCGACTCGGGCACAATCGTTTTTCCGCACAGCGGCACTTGTGCCAGAACCTTTTCTACAGGGTGCAGGCAGCGCTGGCCGATCAGGAGTTGCGCAGCAGTGAGTTTGCAGACTCCGAGAAGCGGATCAAATATGCGGACCGCTTTCGTGTAGCGTTCATCGCGGATGAATTCACGACGAACAGCTTTTCCGACGAGTTCATTGCCATTCCGCTCGAACCTGCTGACTGGCGCGAGAAAATCGAACAACACCAACCCGAGATATTTTTCTGTGAGTCCGCCTGGAGCGGTCCGGACAGCAAGCGTCGGCCTTGGAAGGGTAAGATCTACGCAAGCAGGAATTTTTCCAGGGAAAACCGCACGGCGCTGCTCGAGATTCTGGCCCATTGCCGCCAGAAAGGCATCCCGACCCTCTTCTGGAACAAGGAGGATCCGACACACTTCGCGGATCGCGTCCATGACTTCGTCAAAACGGCGAAGGAATTCGATTGTGTGTTCACCTCGGCGGCCGAGTGTGTCCAGGGATACCAGCGCGAGCATGGCGTGTCACGTGCCTTTGCGCTGCCCTTCGCGACGAACCCGCGGCTCTTCAACCCGATGGAGACCGGCCATCGCTCGTCACGCGTTGTCTTTGCCGGCAGCTGGTATGCCAACCATGTTCAGCGCAGCAAGGACATGGAGCATATCCTCGATGCTGTCTGTGCCGATGGCTATGAACTGGAAATCTACGATCGCTATCACGGCGACCCAGACCCCCTCCACGTGTGGCCTGACCGCTACCAACGCTTCCTCAAGCCATCTCAGCCGCATGACCGCATGCCCAGCGTCTACAAGTCGAGCCGTTATGGATTGAATTTCAACACCGTCACCGATTCGCCCACGATGTTTGCTCGGCGGGTGTTCGAGCTGATGTCCAGCAACACGCTGGTTATTTCCAACTACTCACGCGGCACGGATGAGATGCTGGGCGACCTTCTCGTTTATCCTGACAAGCAACCCGAACGCCTGCGAGCACTCAGCGATGCGGATGTCGATGCATTGCGTGAGCAGGCGCTGAACAAGGTGCTCAGCGACCATACCTATAAGCAGCGCTGGCTGCAGGTTCTGCAGAGCATCGGTGTCGCTCACAAAGCCCGCGACTTCACGGTCACGGCCACCTGCCTCGTCGGGCAGCAGGCCGACGCGCGGGAGGCCATCGCCTGGTTCCAGCAGCATGGTCAGCAGCAGCCGGGCGGCCGGCTGCTGCTGGTTGCCGACGCGCACATGGCCGATCCCGAAGTGGCCGAGTTGTACCGCCAGTTCAACCGCGCCGGCGTCAGTGTCACTTCCTGGAGCCATGCGACACGCTACGCCATCCTCGACCGCTACCAACCGGTCGAAACAAGTCACTTTCTGGCCTTTCATCCCCGTAACGCACCGCCTGCCGGCTGGCTCTCTCGCGCAGCCCTGCATCTGCAGTACGCCACAGAATACCCGCTGACCGTAGCCAACGATGCCCAGCAACGCTACCGAACTGGACTCGCTAGCCCAGATGCGCCGTTCCTTGACCTGCGAGGCAGGTTTGGACTGTGGCTGCACAATCCGAATCGGCTTCGCACCGCTTATTTTATTTGAGCTTTTCTCTTTGAGTACGAGCGATGAAGGCCACCATCATCATTCCAAGCTTCAACGCAGCCGACAAAATTGCGCGTTGCTTTGCTTCGTTGTGGGCTATTGACCTCGATGCCAGCGAATATGAAGTGCTCTTCATCGATGACTGTTCCACTGATGGCACCTATCAACTGACCCAGCGTGCCTGCACCGAGCAGCCCAACTGGCGTGCATTGCGTCTCGAACAGAACAGTGGCTCGCCCTCCCGCCCGCGCAACCATGGCGTCGACGTTGCCAGGGGGGAATACATCTACTTCCTGGATTGTGATGACGAGTTGCTACCGGGGGCACTGAGAAAGCTGCTCGAATGTGCCAGCCGCACGGATGCCTGCATCGTGCGGTCTGAGCTGATCCGCGATGATGGCCGTGTGCGTACGCGCATGAACCAGATACCGGGGTGGGCCGAAGCTCAGACATCAGCACAGCGGCGTGAATTGATCATTGCGCGCACGAGCACGGTAGCCAATAGCTTCGTGAAACGCAGTTTCCTGTTGCAGCATCAGATCCGCTGGCCCGAGCATCTGCGGATGGGCGAGGATTCCGTTTTCCTCGCTGAGGTGCTGTCGCGGGCTGAGCGTATCGAATATGTCCCCGAGCCGACTTTCATCTACTCGCAACGGCCCTCGCCATCACCATCCAGCACTCAGTCCTACGGTGCACGAGAATTGGGAGACCATCTGCAGGTCTGGACCTCCGTACAAAAGCTGATGCTGCCACTGGGTATCGATTATTTCAAAAGCCGCCTGCCCGTAGGTCTGCGCGCTGCTTTGGAGTCGTTGATTTTCCGTAACCGTGGTGACGTCGATGCAGCAAGCTTCCAGACGTTCCACGAATTTGTTGCGACGAACTGGGAGGTTATTGGGAAGTTCTCCTACAAGCGGCGTCTCTTGGAACTGCTCCAGACCGTTCACGCAGGCAACTACCCAAGCTTTCGTGCGCTGTGCCGTCCACGGCTGCTCATTGCCGGCTACGACCTCAAGTTCATTCGCGACGCGGTGCCGGCGCTCGAAGAGCACTTCGCTATCCGATTCGACGAATGGAAAGGGCACGCACTCCATGACGAAAAGCAGAGCAGCAAGCTGCTCGATTGGGCTGAATATATTTGGTGCGAATGGCTGCTCGGAAATGCAGAATGGTATTCAGCACACAAGAGACAAGATCAGCGATTGGTGGTGCGCATGCACCGCATGGAGCTTGGCCGCACGCATGGCGAACGAATCAATATGGATCGTGTGGACGCAGTAATCGCCGTTTCACCGCTCTTCCTCGAGCGGTTATTGGAGCGTTATCCAAATATTCCACGCTCGAAGGCAAGACTCCTTGCAAACTATGTCCGCGTGGAGGATTACCGAACCGATTGGCATCCTGACCGCCTGCACACGCTGGGCATCATAGGGATCGTTCCTTCCAGAAAAGGATTTCACTGGGCCCTGAAAGTTCTCCATGCGCTGCGAACGAAAGACCCTCGGTTCCGGTTGGAGGTGTTTGGCCAACGACCCGAGGAACTGTCGTGGATTGCGCGGGATCCCGTTGAAATGGCATATTTCAAGACGTGCCAAGAGTTTATCAGGCAACATGCGCTCGATGATGCCGTGCACTACAATGGTCACGTCGATGTCAAGCAGGCATTAGCAGAACGCCGTGTGGGCTACGTCTTGTCGGCAAGCGATTCTGACTTTGGAATCCCTGGATCCGAAAGTTTTCATCTGGCTGTTGCTGATGGGTTTGCTGCTCAATGTGTGTCCCTCGTCTGGCGCTGGCCGGGGGCAGAATACCTGTGGCCACAGCAATTCCTTGTGGATGACGAGGCAGATGCGGCCCAAAGGATTGCTCGATACTCCGCTGACGAGGCACTTTTTCGATCCGCGGCGACTGAGGGCCGCGAGTCCATCAAGAAACTCTACAACATTGACACGTTCGTCCGCTCCACAGTCGATATGTTTCGTGAGTTTATTTAGGGCTTGAAGCTTCAACGACAATCGCAAAGACGAACTCTACCGATGAAACTCACAAGCGCCCTCAAACGACCGCACTGGCCTTGGCCGCACATGGATATCCCCGAAGTTGCCAGGCAGGCTGGGAATCGCAATTTCTACATGCCCAACAGTGGATTTGTGGCAGTTGATATGAGTAGCGGGTGGAGAGCCGATCTTGGTGAGGCTGCGAATTCAAAACGGCTGTGGCTGAACTCCCTGGTTTCGGCGCATGCGTGCCTTGAGTGCGGCATTCAGAACCCGGCCGATTCTCAGATCCATTTTGCAACAGCCGCGGAGATCGTC
>CAISJI010000025.1 GCA_903885565.1 uncultured Planctomycetaceae bacterium | reverse complement strand
GACGCCGGTGGCTGGCAAGAAGAACGATCCGATGATGCCGATTGCCTGGACGAAGACCTATGCGATCGATGGCGGGCCGCGCGGGCGGGCGTTTACGACGACGATGGGGTCATCCAACGACATCCTGGCGGAGGGAACGCGCCGGCTGCTGGTGAATGGCTGCTACTGGGCGTTGGGGCTGGAAGACAAGATCCCGGAGAAGTCGGTGGTGGGGGCGGTGGGCCCGTTCCAGCCGCGTCCGTTCGCGGGCAATGGCGCCCAGAAGGGCGTGAAGCCCGAGTCGCTGAAGTAGGCGGTTACGGGCGGACGAAGGCGCCGGTGCTGCCTGAATTGACTGCCGCCACTGGAAGCTGGAACGCAGCAAGCCATTCGATGGGGGCCTGCAAGGCGATCCCGCCTCAAGGGAAAAGTTGCCACAGCGGGGGCGTTATAAAATCAGCCCCAGCTCACTTGACGATCGTCAGATTACGCGAGGCGGAGACGTCGTAGTCGAGAATATTGTTGCTCATCGCCGTCTTGAGCACCTTCGAGCCGACGCAGTTGCCACTGGCAAACACGGCGGCACGGGCCGAGGACGACACGCTGTTGGAACCACTCGTCATCCCCCCGACGGTGACATTTGTGGCCCCCACCAGGCTGATACCGGTCTGATTGGCGACGAACCGGTTGGAGAGAATATTGGTGCCGGTACTGTCGCCGGTGATGTAGAGGCCGTTGGTGCTGTTGCCGATAGAGACGTTGGTCATTGTCACGTTTTTCACCGCATTGAGCGTTACGGCCGTGCCGCCGTTGAACGATCCGAAGGCGATGTCGCGGATCGTGCTGCCGCTGGCGGCGCCGGTCAGATAGAGCCCGTTGGGGACGCTGTTGGAGCCATAGAGCGTGGTGGCAGGAGTGATCCCCTGCAGCACGATCGGTTTGGAAACGATCAATGTTTGGGTGAGGACAAGGCTCTGCGTGACAGTGAGCTGGTAGGTCAGGCCGGTCGTACCGGTCTGAGAGTTGACGAGGCTCACCGCAGAATTCAGCGCGGCCACCGAATCGATGCCGGCAATCTGGATCGGCTTGCCGCCAGTTTGCACGGTGGGCGCCACAATCATCCCGCCATTGGCAATCGCGATATCTCCCTGCACGCCGGTGAGATCGATCAGCGTGCTGCTCTTGAGCAGCGGAGTCGGGCTTCCGGCGGGGCCGACAACAAGGCTGCCGGGGGTGACGATCTGCACATTGCCACCGGCAATCGTCTGGCCGACGCTCACTGTACCGGCGGCCATCACATTGAGTGCGCCTGAGTACGCATAGCCGATGGCCAGATCGCCAGAAGTGTCCTTGATCGAGACGGCCCCAGCTCCATTGTTTACGTTGAAGGTGCCGATCGCATTGGCTTGGGTGCCGAGTGCGATCGATTGTCCGGAGCCGCCGATAGTCAGCGTGGTGGCAGAGATCGCCCCCGACTGCGCAACGGCCCCTGCGGCCTGCAGGTAGACATAGCCGCCCGTGACCGTTCCCACCGTCAGCGGCCCGCTGCCGTTCTGGAACATCACGGCGCCGGCACCGTTTGTGGCGGAAAACGTACCGACGGTATTGACCTGCGTGTAGAGGGCGATGTCCTGACCGCTGCCGCTGATCGCTAGGCTCGCGGCATTGATCGGCGCCGATTGCGAGAGGTATCCGGCTGTGGTCACAGCCACGCTGCCGCCGGCGATCGCCCCGAGCGAGAGGTTGCCGGAGGTGTCTTTGATCGAGATAGCACCAGAGCCATTGGAACTGGCGAAGCTGTCGATCTGGTTGGGCTGCGTGTCGAGTGTAATGGTTGAGCCCGCAGCGGAAGCACTCAAGCCTGTCGCATAGATGCCGCCGGTCTGCGTGATTGGTCCGGCCGCCTGGATGGTCAGCGGGCCGGTGTAGGCATAGCCGATGACAAAATCGCCAGCGGTGTCTTTGATCGAGACGGCCCCCAGCCCGTTGGAGACGTTGAACGTGCCGATCTGATTGTTTTGCGTGTTGAGCACCAGCGGTGAGCCGGCACCGCCGATCGTGAGCGTTTGGGCGGTGATGGCTCCCGCCTGGGAGGCGGAGCCTGCGGTCTGCACGTAGACGTAACCCCCCGTGATCGGGCCGAGTGACAACGGCCCGCTGCCATTCTGGAACAGGACTGTGCCAGAGCCATTGGTGGCGGAGAATGCGCCGACGTTGTTTGGCTGCGTATAGAGGACGATGTCTTGGCCCACACCGGTGACGGCCAGCGATGCGGCGTTGATCAGCGTTGACTGTGTCACCGTCCCTGCCGTCTGGACTGCCACCTTGCCGCCATTGATGGCTGCCAGCAGCAGGTTGCCGGAGGTGTCATTGATCGAGACATCCCCCTGGCCGTTGGAAGCGGTGAAACTGTCGATCCGGTTGGCTTGCGTGCCGAGATTGATCGCCGAACCGTTGCCCGTGACGCCGAGCGAAGTGGCGTAGATCACGCCCGTCTGTGTCACCTGTCCCGCCGCCTGCAGCGTGAGGGGGCCGGTATAGGCATAGCCGACGACGAGATTACCGTTCGTGTCTTTGAGCGTCACCGGTCCCAAGCCATTGGAGACGTTGAACGTGCCGATCTGGTTGTTCTGGCTGCCAAATGACAGTGGCGAGCCGATGCCGCCCACGGTGAGCGTTTGGGCGTTGATCGCTGCCGCCTGGCTCACTTCACCATTGGCCTGAATATAGACATAGCCACCATTGACGGGGCCGACTGAAAGCGGACTGGAGGGGCCCTGGAAGAGGATCGTACCGAGACCGTTGTTGGCCGTGAATGTGCCGACCGGATTGACGTGCGTATGGAGGGCGATCAGTTCGCCCGAGCCGCCGACAGTGAGCGTGCTGGCGATGATCGGAGCCGTTTCAGAGAGGCTGCCGGCGATGTTGAGATAGACATAGCCACCGGTGATGCCGGCCACGGTGAGCGGCGTGGCCCCGTTCTGGAAGAGCACGCTTCCAGCATCGTTGGAAGCTGAGAATGTGCTGACGTTGTTGGCCTTGGTGTAGAGAGCTATATCGCTGCCGTTGTTGGTCACGTTCAGCGCTGTGGCCGTGATGGCTGCCGACTGCGTCAGATTGCCGCTCGCCCGCAGCACAACCGCTCCGCCGGTCAGACCTGCGACGTCAAATCCCGTGGCGTCTGTATAGGAAACGGCACGACTTCCGTTGTTGATCGCGAGTGAGGCGACATCGTTGGCCGGATTGGTGAGCGTGACGGTGCCGGCAGAGTTGTTCACAGCGAGTGATGCAGCGCTGAGAACACCGGTCTGCGTGAGGTTTCCACCAGCGCCCAGCGTAATGGCGGAGCCTTGGATTCCAGCGGCAGCGACGTCGAAGCCAGTGGAGTCGGTATAGCTGACGGCACGGCCGGGGTTGGCGATCGCGAGGGAGGTGACGTCATTGGCCGCATTGGTGAGTGTGACGGTGCCAGCCGTGTTGGTGACGGATAGGGATGGGCCAGTGATTGCCCCGGTTTGCGTGACAGCCCCTGCGGCGATGAGCGTGATCGGGCTGCCCTGGATTCCGGCGGTGGCGATATCGAAGCCGGATGCGTCGGTATAGGAGACGGCGCGGCCGACGTTGGCGATCGAGAGAGATGAGACGTTGTTGCCGATGTTGGTGAGCGTGACAGAGCCGGCAGTGTTGGTGACGGCGAGCGATGTGCCGGTGACCGACCCGGTCTGGGTGAGGTTTCCGCCCGCGTTCAGGGTGATCGCAGAGCCTTGGATCCCGGCGGCAGCGATGTCAAAGCCGGTGGCGTCGGTGTAGGAGACGGCGCGGCCGGCATTGGCAATCGACAGTGAAGCGACGTCGTTGGCGGCATTGGTGAGTGTGACTGCGCCACTGGTGGTTGTGACGGAGAGAGGACCGCCTGTCACGGCTCCAGTTTGCGTGACATCCCCGGCGGCGATGAGCGTGATCGGACTGCCCTGAATTCCAGCAGCAGCGATGTCGAAGCCGGAGGCGTCGGTGTAGGAGATGGCTGCCCCGGCGATCGCGAGCGAGATGACGTCGTTGGCGGCATTGGTGAGCGTGACTGTGCCGCCGGTTGTGACGGCAAGGGCACCGCCGGTGATGACGCCGGTCTGCGTGACAGCCCCGGCGGCGATGAGCGTAATCGGGCTGCCCTGGATCCCGGCGGCGGCGATGTCGAATCCGGTGGCATCGGTGTAGGAAACAGCCCGTCCGGCGTTGGCGATCGCGAGTGAACTGACGTCGTTGCCGCCGTTGGTGAGTGTGACGGTTCCGGCCGAATTGTTCACGGCAAGCGACGTGCCGGTGACCGACCCAGTCTGGGTGAGGTTTCCGCCAGCGCCCAGAGCGATCGCAGAGCCTTGGATTCCAGCGGCGGCGATCTCAAAGCCGGTGGCGTCGGTGAAGGAGACGGCGCGGCCGGCGTTGGCGATCGCGAGTGTAGTGACGTCGTTGGCAGCATTGGTGAGTGTGACCGCGCCGCTGGTGGTTGTGACGGTAAGCGCACCACCGGTAACAGCTCCAGTTTGCGTGACAGCCCCGGCGGCGATGAGCCCGATTGGGCTGCCCTGGATCCCGGCGGCGGCGATTTCGAAGCCACTCAAATCGGTGTAAGAGATGGCTCGGCCGGCGTTGGCGATTGTTAGTGAACTGACGTCATTACCAACGTTGGTCAGCGTGACAGACCCGGCCGAGTTGTTGACGGCGAGCGACGTGCCGGTGACTGAACCGATCTGGGTGAGGGTTCCGCCCGCGTTCAGGGCAATAGCAGAGCCTTGGATGCCAGCAGCGGCGATCTCAAAGCCGGTGGCGTCTGTGTAGGAAACGGCCCGGCCGGCGTTTGCGATTGCGAGCGAGGTGACGTCGTTTGAGGCACTGGTGAGCGTGACTGCACCGCTGGAATTCGTTACGGCGAGCGAGCTGGCAGTGATGCCGCCGGAGCTCTGCGTGATCGCACCAGCATTCTGGAGCAGAATTGCTCCACCAGTGCCGGTGGCGGAGAGCCCCTTCAAAGCCAGAGCCTGATCGTTGGTCACGTTGATCACCGCGCCGACACTATTGGCAGAAGCCGCCAGCGAACCGACGCTCGTTTCCAGCGGATTCACCGCCGTGCCGATGCTGCCTGCGGTAGCAGTGAGCGTCGCAGAAAGCGCCGTGATATCGACGCCCGGGTCGTGGAGATCAATGATTGAGCCGTCGGCGATGAGTGTCACGCCGCCGGAGCCGAGCGCATTGGTGATCGATCCCGCCGCGTCGAACGTGATGTCGTTGCCAAGGGTGGAGATGACAACCACCTCAGAGCCGGTTCCACCAGCTGTGAGCGGGCCGGCGATATGCACGCCGGGGGAAGTGATATAGATGCTGCCGTCAACGGTGCTGGAAGTGGCGACGGTGATCGATTGAGTGGGGTTGGAGAAGACGATGTTGCCCGGGCCGGTCAGATTGAGGCCGAGCACAACGCTCGTGTTGCTCGCGGAGAATGTGGGGGGAGTGAGGGCATACCACACAAGCGAATCGGAGCCAATCGTTGTGGTGGGATCCTGGGTGATCGTGCCGGCAGTGGCATTGAGCGTGACGGTGTCTTTGAGTGCGGTCAGATTGGCATTGATGAGGATGCTGGCGGCGGTGGAGGTGAGCGTGATGTTGCCATCCCCCTTCACGCCCGGCGGAGTGGCGCTGCCGGCCACGATCGGGTTTGACACAGTGAGCGTGTCGACGGTGCTGAGCGTGATGTCGCCGGCGGAGATGCCGCTGATCGTCAGGGCTGACTTGTCAGTGTACGAGAGGGCGCCTGTGCCGTTGCTGACGGTCAGCGAGGCGACGTCGTTGTTGGCATTGGTAAGTGTGATGGCGCCGGAGGTGTTGGTGAGCGAGAGAGCCCCGGTGCTGGTGATGGCGCCCGACTGCGTGATTGGCCCAGCGGCAGTAATCGAGATCGGCGCGCCTTGAAGCCCAGCAGCGGCAATATCGAAGCCTGTGGCGTCCCGGTAGCTGACAGAGCGGCCGGCATTGGCGATGGCCAGAGAGGTGACGTCGTTGGCGGCATTGGTCAGCGTGACGCTACCGCTGGTGGTTGTGACGGCGAGAGCCCCGCCGGTGACGGCGCCAGTTTGCGTGACCGCTCCGGCCGCGATGAGCGTGATCGGGCTGCCCTGGATGCCGACGGCAGCGATGTCAAAGCCGCTTGTATCGGTGTAGGAGACGGCGCGGCCAGGATTGCTGATCGCCAGCGAAGGCGTATCGTTGGCGGCGCTGGTGAGCGTGACTGCCCCTGCGGTGTTAGTGATCGAGAGCGATGTGGTGGCCACAATCGCTGCCGCTTGGGTGAGGTCGCCACCGGCAATCAGTGCGACAACCGAGCCCTGGATGCCGGGGGCCACGATTCCGAAAGCACTGGCATCGGTGTAGGAGATGCCCCGGCCGGCATTGTTGATGGAGAGCGAACTGACGTCGTTCGTCGAATTGGTAAGCGTGACGGTGCCGCCTGAGTTGGAGACCGCCAGCGACGTGCCGGTAATGGAGCCAATCTGCGTAAGGTTTCCACCAGCGGCGAGTGTGATTGCAGAGCCTTGGATACCTGCAGCAGCGATACCAAAGTCATTTGCATCGGTATAGGAGACAACACGGCCGGCATTGGCGATCGCCACCGAGAGGGCGTCGTTGGCAGCATTGGTGAGTGTGACGGCGCCTACGGTGTTGGTCACCGAGAGGGATGTGGTGGCGAGAATGGCTGCTGTCTGGGTGAGATCACCCCCGGCCGAGAGCGTGACGACGCTCCCGGTGACTCCGGTGACAAGCCCCACGATCCCCACATCAAATCCATTGGAGTCGGCGTAGGTGATGGGGCGGCCAGTGTTGTCGATGGCGACCGTGGCGACATTATTGGCGGCATTGGTCAGCGACACTGCCCCGACGGTGTTTTTCACCGAGAGCGAGTTGCCGGTGATCGCGCCCGACTGCGTGACTGGGCCAGCGAAGACGAGATCGATCTTCTGTCCTTGAATGCCGGCGGCGGCGATGTCGAAGCCAGCGCTGGCGGTGTAGGCGACATCGCGACCGGTGTTGGCGATCGCCACCGACGCGGCGTTGTTGCCGGCATTCGTCAGGGCGATGGCGCCGGCGTTACCCAGATTGGAGACGGCCAGCCCCGTGGCCGCCGTGATCGGCTGCGTCTGCGTGACAGAGCCATTGCCGCCGATGAATCCGGTGGTGATCGAGACGGTCGGGGCGGAGATCGCTCCGAGGCTCAGGGCGTCGTCTTCCCGCAACGTGATCGCCGTGCTGGCGGTCGCGGTTACCTGATCAATCGCCGTCTGCAGCACGATCGACCCTGTGTCGGCGGTCAGCACGGCGGTCGTGGCGATCAGATCGGCGCCAGCGTCAGTGGGAGTCGCCTCCAGGATCGAACGCTTGGCATGCAGAGTCGCGGTGTTGCCAGTGGCTGTCACGCTCCCCACAACAATGTCAGCCGCCGCATCGCTGGTGGAAAGATCGACCGCGCCAGTGGTGATCACGCTGGTGGCGGTGATCGTGCCCACTGAGGAGACGGTGACCGGGCCGGTGCCGGTGATCGAGCGGAGTTCCAGTCCGGCGGTGGCGCCTGTGCCGGCATCGCGAATCGTGATCGCCTTATTGGCCTGAAGCGTGGTGGCAGAAAGGACGGCCACGTCGGTATCGAGCACGATCTGGCCGGCGGCGGAAGAGAGCGTGAGGTCTCTGGCGATGATGTCGGCCGTTCCCGCGTCGACCACATCCTCGACGATGTCGCCGTAGGAGTTGATCGTGACGGCGCCGGTGGGACCGGAATTTATCAGCCCGACAGTTGCGTTGCCTCCGAGCGCCGGGGAGCCAACATTGAACGTGGCTGTGCCGTTGGTGCCGCTGAAGAGAATGCTCTTGATGGCGAGGCCGTCATCTTCGTTGACCACGAGCGTGGCATTGGAACCGGTGAGCGTGGCGGAGAGGCCCCCTGCCTGTGTGTAGAGCGTGGCCGCGGAGAGCGCGGTGACGGTGAGATCCCCCGGCACTGTCAACTTGGCTGTCGGGGCATCGATAATGCGTCCCTGCGTAGCTGCAAGGGCCAGGTTACGGCCGCTGGTGACCGCGCTGTTGATGACCAGATCGCTGGCGGTTGCGGTGAGCGCAACATCCTTGGCGGTACCGCTGGGGGCCAAGGGGGCACTGAGCGTGAGGCCGGCCGCTGTAAAGGCGATCGAGCCATTGGTCGTCGACGCTCCGGCGACAGTCAGATTGCCCGGCACCGTGTAGTCGATATCACCGACATCGGTGCGGTTGAGCGTGACGGTGCCGTAGGTGCCGAGATTCGCCGGTGGCGAGGACTGTCCCACGCCAAATTGACTCGTCAGACTGAGCGCCGCTGCCGAGAGGGATGCGCCGGCAGCCACCGTGGGGGTGCTCAAGGGGAGGTTGATCGTGAGCAGATCGGTGGCCGTGACCACTGCCTTGGCGGTAAAATCGAGTGTTCCGTTGGCGGAGGAGAGGAGAATATCGTTGCCGACGCCGGAAGCCTGCATGCGACCGTCAACGAGAATCTTGCCGAAATCAGCCGTGGCGGAAATGTTGCCCACAGTGCTGATATTCGCCGCGGTGGGGGTGCCGACCGCCGTGCCGTTGGTGATCAGGACGTTGGCATTGGAGGCGACCAGAGCGATATCGCCGCCATTGGAAGTGACTGCGTTGGCCAGCACATCGCCATAGGTACTCGTGAGCCTGATCGTACCCGGCGCATCAGGAGTGCCTGTGGCGGCAACAAGTGTGGCGGTGAGCGATCCCTGAGAGGTGGCCTCAATCGCTCCGCCCACAGTGGTGCGGACGTTGGCCAGTTCGAACGGAGCGGCGTTGTTGAGTTTGATACCGAGGGGAGTCCCTGGATACGCGCCAGGCGCCGATGCCACCACCTGCCCGACGTTGGTCAACACGTCGATGACGCCGGCCTGAGAACCGGGGGCGGTGCCGGCGGTGAGGACCGCTGTGGTGCCTTGGAGTCGACTGGCGCCTTTGATATCGGTGGCACTCGTCACTGCCACCTCGCCCCCGACCGGCAGAAAACGCATGGCGGATGTGCCGAGCGTGAGGGCCTGCGTGCTGACGAATGAGAGGGGCACATTCGTGCCAGACAGAGTGGCATTGCCTGAGAGTCGAACGGATGTGCCATCGCTATTGACTGCTGCAATCGTGGTGTTGGCCGGGATGCCGGCGCCGATCACCAGCATGCCTTCCTTGAGGGCCTTCGTGGAGAAGAGGCCGCTGACGATAGCGCTATCCTTTGTGAGCGAGCCCGTTGCGACTATGGAGTTGTCTAGATCCCAGGTGGTGTTTCTGTTTTGCGTGCCGTTCTTCACGAAGATAGTCGTGCCGCCCGGCAGTTTGGCCGCCGTGTCGGCATCCGTCGCCCTGCTCCATGGGCCAGCCGACGCGAGATAAAGGCCATTCTCAGAGGGACTGGCCTGGTTCTTCACCAGCACCCGGGTTCCGGCGGAAGCGAGGACGCCGTCGATCGTCTGCGTTGCTCCAGAGAGCAGGATGGTGGTGGTGGTGGCGACATCAGCGTTGGCCAGCACGTTGGCGGGCGACCAGATGTTTGTCCGCGGAGCGGTTGAACTACCGGGGGAGCCCACGGTGAAGGGCTGAAATGTGAGGGGAGTCGTGCCGACCTGCACGGCGTCGGTGGTGAGGGCAAAGCCCTTCCCGACGTTGGTGGCCCCTGAGGTGACAAATGCGTAGGCCCCGGAGCGCAGTTCCTCGACCGTGTCGGCATCGCTGGCCCGCACCCAGGCACCGGTCTGGACAATGTAAAGGCCGTTGGTGGCGGGATTGGCAGTCTGATTCTGCACCAGGACGCGATCGCCAGCGATCACATACTGCCCATCAATCTGCCCGCCGGTGAATGCCAGTGCGATCCCGCTGACGCCGCCGCCGGTGGTCACAGGTTGCGAGAGTGTGATGGCCGTCGCGGAGTCGATCGACAGGATCGTCGTGCCGGCGGTGATGCCGGTTCCCGTGACCTGTTGGCCAACGGCCAGGCCGAGCGTGGAGGAGAGGTTGGTGACGGCGGCGCTCCCTGTCGTCGTGACGCCGGTCACACCGCTGGTGAATGTCAGGGATTGAGAGCCTGAGGCCGTGGCGGCGGCGGAGAGGGTGATAGTGTCGCGACTGGCATCGATCGCCAGAACGGTTGTGTTGGCGGGGATACCAACGCCGGTGACCGACATCCCGACGGAGAGAAGGGAGATGTCG
>CAISJI010000024.1 GCA_903885565.1 uncultured Planctomycetaceae bacterium | reverse complement strand
GCGGTCTCTGTGTTGCCCGATGCGGCCGTCAGCGCCGTCAGGTCGGAGGGGGCGTCTGAAGAGGCCGTGACCTACAAGATCGACACCTCGCTGCGTGACGATGCCGCTGTGGAGCGGACGCTGCAGGAAGTGTTTCCGGGGGCACTCGCCACCTACTCCATGAAGTTTGGCGAGATCACCACCAAGGCGGCGGAGGCCGGCAAGGCGGCTGAAGGGGAGTTGAATACGGTGGTGTCGCTCGATTTTCCCGAGAAGATCAACCAGCCGACGCTGCGGGCCACGATGGAATCTGCCCTGGAGGCTGAGGGGGCTGCCACGGCGGCGTTCACGCTCGATGCCGCCGGCATGACCTCGCGAACCAAGCCCTACCAGACCTGGTCGCTGGCGACGTCGCTCGACCCCGACACGACGCGGAAGGTGCTCAACCGGGTGTCGGGCAAATTGGCCGAAACGCCGGTCTATCTCTCGGCCAACACCATCGGCGGCAAGGTGGCGGGCAATACGAAGGTGACGGCGGTGTATGCGTTGCTGGCCAGCTTGCTGTTGATTGTGCTCTATGTCTGGGTGCGGTTTCAGAATGTGGCCTTCGGACTGGCCGCCGTTGTGGCCCTTATCCACGACGTGCTGGTGACGGTGGCCTGTCTGGCGCTGAGCCGGTACGTGGCTCCCTTCATGGGCTGGGCGCTGGTCGACGACTTCAAGATCAGTCTCGATGTGGTGGCGGCCCTCCTGACGATCGTCGGATTTTCAATCAATGACACGATTGTGATCTTCGATCGACTGCGAGAATTGCGGGGCAAGAGTTCGTATGTGACTGCCGCGATGGTCGATCGGGCCGTCAATCAAACCCTCAGCCGCACGATCCTCACCTCGGGCACGGCGTTTCTGGCGACCCTCATCCTCTATCTGTTTGGTGGCCAGGGGATTCATGCCTTTGCGTTTGCCATGCTGATCGGCATCATCACCGGAACCTACAGCACGATCTACATCGCCTCCCCGATCGTGCTCTGGCTGCAGAATCTGGGTGCCCCGGTCGCCGCTCCGACAGGGAGGGCGGCCAGGGCGGTGTGAGTCTGTGCGGGCTGCGAAAGGTATGCCGCCTTTCGGGCCAGTATTGATGGCGTGGGACTCCGGGCTGGGCAAGAGGCTGCCGACCGGCAGCGTGGGCGTGGGCAATAGTTGGAAAGAGGCGGATGCCACTTTTCACGATTGCGGTGCGCGACCATGGTCTTTCGGACGCTCAGGTTTCTGGTAGCTCTGTCGTTGGTCGTGGGCGGGGTGACGCTCGCGGCCCCCTTTGTGCTCAAAGTGGTCGATCTCAGGGATCGACCAGTCGAAGGGCAGCGGGCCTACCCCACAGCAGCGATGGGCGAGGGAATCGCGCCGGTCCATCCGCCGCTCTATGCCCCCCACACCATTCCCGACTCGCTGGTGCAGGGAAGCCCTGCCGCTGTTCCCCCTGAGCCGACGGAGGCGGAAGGGATGCCCCTTCTTGAGCCTTCTGCAGCGCGTGTGGATGAGACGGGCTCCTTGGAAGCAGCCGCTCTTCCCCCAGAGCCTTATGTTCCCCCCGCTCCCCCCGCACCGATCCCCCAGCAAGCCTGCGATTGGAGTTTGGCTGCTCCACCGCTCGACGCTGCCTACCGTTCCACGCTTGATGTTCCGCCGCCGCCGCTGCTGGATGCCACGACTCCGCCACCGCGAATGGTGGGATGGACGCCGCGGGATTCGACGCTGCCAGCTTCATATGCTGGGGATCCGCATACCCAAGGGGGGCAGGTGGCGGGTGGCTCTGCCAACGCGGTTGTGGCGCCGGCCAGCCTGCCTGCCTCGCATGTCGTTCGGGACGGGGATGATTTGACCGGTATTGCCAACCGGCTGTACGGGCATCCCGGGGCGGCAGAGGCGATCTGGTCGGCGAATCGCGACCGGTTGGCCGACCCCAATCTTCTCCCCATTGGCCTGGAGTTGCGTCTACCACCCTCGTGGACGCCTCCGGCGACGCGGGCAGGGCAGCCGACGGCCGCTGCCGTGATCGAGCCTGCCCGCCGTCCGGCCAAGGTGCGCGTGGCTCCCGGCGAATCGTTGGAAACGCTCGCCGTGCGCTACTACGGCGATCGTTCGGTGGCCGGTCGGCTCTGGGAGGCCAACCGAGACCAATTGCGCAACCCCGCCCTGATCGTGCCCGGGATGGAACTGCGGCTGCCCTGAAGCCTGCCCCACGAGGGGCTCTTGGAAGGGCTATTTTCTGGCGAAAACCGCCGCCAAAAAGCCTTTGATCAGTTCGCCGGGATCGGTGCTCGAAGGGCGCGGATGGCCCGCGCGGTGCACCGCGAGTTTTTCACCCGAGAGACGCGTGTCGAACTGCATCAGAAGCACGTCGGCATCGTTGGCCCGGCTGAGCTTGGGGGCCATCGCCTGAGCCTGTCCGGCCCGCTGCTCAAACCATGCCTGCGGACGCGAACGCTTCAACTGATCGAAGAGTCGCACCGCATCGCGATCGTCGCGTCCTGCGAGCACCAGTACCGGCACGTCGCGTTTGAGCGGATCGCTCGTCAGGGCCGGCAGTATGGTCACCCCCTTCACGGCCCACACCGGACTGATACAGACCACCGCACGCACCTGTCCTCCCTGCGGTCCGGTGGTGGTGGGGGGCCAGGCCGCGTCAGCCATGGTCCATAATGCGGCCAGCGTCGCTCCACCCCCCGTCCCGACGACGCACAGGCGATCGAGGCTCGGCCCGGAGTCGCCCGCCCTTGTTTTGAGAAAATGCCGCACCGCCTCGATGTCGCCACGCATGGAGGCCTGATCGCGGATCCGCCCGCCCGCTGAGGCGACCATCGCCTCGATGTCAGTTTTTCGCAGCGACTTGCTGTCGAGCGAGTCCTCTCGTCCGGAAG
>CAISJI010000023.1 GCA_903885565.1 uncultured Planctomycetaceae bacterium | reverse complement strand
CCCACAATCAGGCTGGCTGAGGTATGGCTGATCGTGCCCCCGGTGGCCACAGCGAGCGTGCCACCGCTAATCAGCGTGCCACCAGCATAAGAATTGCTGCCGCTGAAGGTGAGCGTGCCGGCGCCGAGCTTCGTCACCTGCCCACTGCCACTGATAATGTTGGCGTAGGAAACCGCGTCGGGGGAATTGAAGATCAAATTGGCGTCATTGAGAATGTCGCCGCCGATCGTGGCGGCCACCGTGCCGTCGCCAATCTGCAGGGCGCCCGCCTCAATCGTTGTGCCCCCAGTCCAGTCGTTGCTGCCGATGAGCGTGAGCGTTCCTGCCCCCTGCTTGGTCACCGAGCCAACGCCCGTAATCGTGCCGGAGTAGCCTGAGTCGTCAGAGCGGTTGAAGACGAGCGCGCCGTTGTTGGTGAGACTCGCTGCCAGCACGCCGGAGTTGGTTCCCGTGCCGATCTGCAGCGTGCCGCCAGATTCCAGCGTTATCGAGCCGTTTCCCTGGCTGAGCGTTCCGCCCACCACCACCAGCCCGCTACCGCTCACCGTGAGACCGCCGGAGCCGAGGCCGCCGACGGTGAGATCGCCGAGCGTCGTGAAACTTCCCCCGGTGGCAGTCAGAAGGCCGGTCGAGCCCGCCTCACCCCCGAGTAGCGCCGCCGCACTCGTCACCGCTCCATCACTGATTTCGACGGTGCCATAGCTACCGGCAGCCGAGCCGATCGTGAGCGTGCCGGAATTGATCCATGAGCCGGCTGACACAACCACCGTGCCGTTACCGCCGGTGCCGTCAGCATTGGAGCCGATCAGGGCATCGGCCGCAGCGAGGCTGCCGCCGGAGATCGCCAGCGTGCCGGTGCTGCCGAGCGTGCCAACAAAGAGATTCGCGGCGGGCTGGCTGATCGTGCCCCCCGCCACCAAATCAAGTAGGCCGCCATTGACGGTTGTGCTGCCGGAATAGCTGCTCGAGCCAGAGAGCGTCAGCGTGCCGGCGCCCAGCTTCGTCAGCGAGCTATCGGTGCCGACCAAGCCGCTGGAGAAGCTGACGTTCTCGCCGTTGGTGTCGATCGCGAAGGCCTGAGTGCCGGAGGCGTCGAAGCGGCCGGAATAATCGCCGGTATTGCTGGCTGTGAACTGCAGCGTGCCGCCGCCAAAGGAGATCGTGCCGAGCGTGCCGAGGGCATCGGCATTTCCGAGGCTGAGGATCCCGCCACTGAGCAGCGTGCCGCCAGAGTAGCTGTTGCTGCCGCCGAGCGTGAGCGTTGAATTCCCCAGCACTTCCACGGCGCCAGTGCCACTGATCGCCCCGGCAAATGCCTGCGAAGTGGCGGAATTGAAGATCAGCAGGCCGTTGTCGACCACATTTCCTTCAAGCGAGCCGCCTGTCGATCCGTCGCCAATCTGCAGCGCTCCCGCCTGAATCAGCGTGCCGCCAGAGTAGCTGTTGCTGCCGGTGAACGTGAGCGTGCCGGTTCCGAGCGTGGTGACGCTGCCAGTGCCGCTCATGCCAAAAGCATAGGTGGAATTATCGGCACCGCCGCTGAAGATGACCGCGCCGTTGTTGGTGAGATCTGTCGCCAGCACGCCCGCAGTGACACCATTGCCGATCTGCAGCGTGCCCCCTGTCTCCAGCGCAATCGTGCTCGCTTCAGTTCTGCTGAGAGTTCCCCCGACAATCCCCACGCCGCTGCCGGAGATGGAGAGCGACGCGGTGCCGGCGAAGCCGACATCGAGTCCATCCGCAATTGCCAGCGTGCCACCGGTGAGCGTCAGCGATCCGACACTTCCGTCGCTATATCCCAGCAGTCCGCTCCCGGCCGACACGGTGCCCCCGCTGATCGAGAGTGTGCCGTTGGCAGGCCCAGTTGCCCCGTAGCCGACCACCAACCCACCAACACTGTTCCAGGTGCCACCGCTGACGGTGGCGGTGCTGGTGCCCCCGCCATCAGACCCGATGTAGCCGAAGTTGTTCACCACGCTGCCGCCGCTGAGATTGAAGCCACCGCCAGCCGCCGACAGGCCGACCGTGAGATCGGCCGATGCGTGGCTGATCGATCCACCGGAAGCGACTTCGAGCGTGCCGCCGTCGACCAGCGTGCCGCCTGAATAGCTATTGGCTCCGGTGAGCGTCAGCGTGCCGGGCCCTGAGAACGTGAGGCTCCCCACGCCATCGAGATTCCCGGTGAGCGTCGCCGCCAGAATTGTGTTGAGGTCGGGCAGGATAAAGTCAGAACTGCCAGAGGTGAACGTGTGGAGCGTGTAGCCCGCGGCCGAGCCGGTGCCGGAGGTGACCGTGCCGCCGGAGGCAATCTCGCTGCCGAAGTAGCGGATGATCGCAATGCCAGAGCCGCCTGAGCCGTCATTGCTGCCTGTAGTGGCATTCCCGCCACCGCCACCACCGGTGTTGGGCACACCCGCGGACCCGTCGCCAATCCCGCCGCCGCCCTGGCCGCCAGCACCGGCAGTGGCAGTGGTAGTTCCGGCACCGCCGCCGCCGCCGGCATACCAGAGGCTCGAGCCGGTGATGTCCGACTGCAGGCCATCGCCCCCTAATCCACCGTAGTCCGAGAAGTTAGGCCCACCCTCTGCCCCGGCCCCTCCACCGCCGCTGCCAACATCAGGTGTGTCCCCGTCGTGGTAACCACCGGCGTTGCCGACCCCATCACCGGTCGACGATCCGCCAAATGCGAAAGAAGAAGTAGGGCCGCCAGCCCCGCCCCCGGAGCCGCCGCTGAGACCGTCTCCCGAGTACCCACCACCACCACCACCACCGGCGAGCAGCGTGACACCAAAGCTGGTGTTCTCCCCCGTCGATCCGGCTGAAATGTCATCCCCAGCGGCGCCACTCCCCACCACCACGCTCTGCGTTCCGGAGAGGAGCGACAGAGTCCCGGAGAGAAAACCACCGGCACCGCCGCCACCGCCACCCGAGCCAGCGCCGCCACCACCGCCGCCACCGACCAGCAGGTAGTCGGCGGTAAACTCAAGGCTGAACGTGACGTCGGCGTCGAGCGTGCTGTTGCCGGTGATCGTGGCCGAGCCGCTGCTGGCGTTGAAGCTGTAAGGACCTGACAGCGAAGCAGGGAGCGCCGTGGTTTGGGCGAGTGCTTGCCGCTGCCAAATCCAGCTGGAACTGGTCATCAGCGCCACAAGGCAGAGTGAGCGGAAGAGAGCGTGCCCTGAGAGAGAGTGCCATGCGGCAACCGCTGAACTCTTGGTTGCCACTCGGGATGCGTTTTGCATGGGATACCTACTTCTCTCTTCTGAAAAAACCGAACGAGCCTCAGCACCCAGCTCGTAAGCCGGACGATCCTGCCTCAAGGACCTGAGCCAAACGCCCACGAAAACGGACTCTGGAAATGTATCAAGAAATGCGATTTTGGACAGAAAAAAACGCTGATTTTCTGCGCGACCAACAGCGAATACCGACTCGACGGTGCGCGGTGGTGGATTTACGCGCGCATCGGTCGCGCAATGAGTGAAACGCAAGCCAGCAAACGCTTGCACACACTGCTTCGAGGTAACTCGCCGCCCACGATGGATCAGGTAATCGTCAGCGTGAAATTGGCACTGACGCTCGCCCTCACCGTTGTCGATCCAACGAACCGGGCCTGGATCGTGTGGGTGCCCACGCTCAGCGGTGTTGCCGACGTATTCACCGCCAGCGTCGCCCTGTAGCCCACGAACCTTGAGCCCGATATCGAGCCCCTGCCGAGATAGGTGTTTCCATCCCAAAACTCGACCATCCCTGCCGTTGGCCCAAACACCGCGGCTGTGAGCGTTACCGGCGTGCCCGCCCTGGCGGTCGCGGCCGTGCTGGTAAGTCCCACCGTGCTCCCGGTCCCGGCAGTGGTCGGCGGCATCACTGTGAAGAGCGATTCGCTGCTGACCGTGCCAGTCACGAAGTTTGTGTTGGTGGAGGTAAATGTGCCGGTGATGCCATGCGACCCGATCGCCAGAGCGGTCAGGCTGCTGGTGGCGGTGGTGTAGGAGGCAGTCATTTTATTGCCTACCAACACCAGCGTCACCGGCGAGCCCAGCGCGATTCCACGATCCCTGAACTGAATCGTGCCCTGCGGGTAAACGCCGTTGACGGCATTCAGAGTGACGGTGAACTTCACGGCGGTGAGATAGACAGCCGATGTCGAGACTGACGTTCCGACCGTGACTGCGATCGCTGGCCCAATAGTCGCTGCGGCGATCGCCTGCGACAGGCTGGCCGTTGCGATGAAGTTCGTGCTGGAGTAATTCGCCGTGACCGTGCGGGTTCCGCCAGAGAGAGCGGAGGTGGTGAGCGACGCAGTGTAAATACCGTCGACCGTGCTGTAGACAACCGTTCCGGCCAGCACGGTGGTGCCGTCGAGGAACTGCACCGTGCCGGTTGTCACACCGCTCACCCTGGCAGTGAGCGTGACGGCCGTGCCGAGGGCGGGCGTCGTGCCGGAAGCAGAACTTGCAAGCGTCGCGGATATCGTCCGCTGATTCACCTGCTGGCTGGCAGTGGCGCTCGTGGCGGAGGCGTAGTTGGTATCGCCAGCATACTT
>CAISJI010000022.1 GCA_903885565.1 uncultured Planctomycetaceae bacterium | reverse complement strand
GGGAGTATCGACCTCGAAGGCCCGGTCCATCAGGTTTGGATCGCCGGTCTTGAGGCCATAGAGGAACCAACGCACCCGTTGCTCGCTGCTGCCGTGGGTGAAGGCATCGGGCACAACATAGCCCTGCGACTGCTTCTGGATCCGATCATCGCCGATCGCAGCCGCGGCGTTGACAGCCTCGCGGATGTCGTCTTCATCCACCGTGCCCGCAAATCGGGCCACATGGTGGGCCCACACGCCAGCCAGAAAATCGGCCTGCAGTTCCATGCGCACCGAGAGCTTGTTGTAATCGCGATCGGAGAGCCTCTGGCGCATCGACTGCACCTTTCCGCTGATGCCCAATTGATTCTGCACGTGATGGCCGATCTCATGGGCAATCACGTAGGCCTGAGCGAAGTCGCCAGGCGCGCCAAAGCGCCGCTTCAGTTCGTCGTAGAAAGCCAGATCGATATAGACCTTCTTGTCGAGCGGGCAGTAGAAGGGGCCGGCCGCGGCGCTGGCCATGCCGCAGGCGCTTTGCACTTGGCCGGTGAAGAGCACCAGATTGGGAAGGGCATATCGTTTCCCGAAGGCCGGGGGGAAGAGCCTGCTCCACACATCCTCGTTATCGGCCAGCACAACGCGGACAAACTTCGCCAGGTTGTCGCTTTCTGCCTTCTTTTCCGGGGAGACCGGGGCTTGGGCAGGGGCCATCATCTCTGGGGCCAGCCCCGCCACCTGCATCGGATCGACTCCCAGAAACATCAGCCCCAGCATCAGGAGGAGCGTCAGCAGCCCTCCTCCCACAATCGTGGGTGTGCTCAGCTGGCGGCGATCCTCAATATGCTCGCTCTGACGACGACCTTCCCAACGCATGGAAAATATTTCTCCGTGTGAAAAACAGTTCTTGTGGCCTGCTGCAATTTAACAAAACGCTGCGGGGGAGTCCCCTCGCCGGCGCCAGAAAAAATGGCGGAGCTGGTTCAGGCAGGTAATTGCTGCCCCTTGGTTTCGGGCGCAAAGGGGAGCACCGCCAGCCCCACCAGAAATACCAGACACATCACCAATCCGGCCGGCCGCATCGGCTCCGGGTAGCCGGAAAACACGCCGGCCGACAACTGCCCCAGCAGAAAGGGACCGCCAGCTGCCACAAACCGACCAACGTTGTAGCAGAAGCTGGTGCCGGTGCTCCGCAGCCGGGTGGGGAAGAGTTCCGGGAAATAGATCGCATATCCGGCAAAGACAGAGAGCTGGCAGAAGCCCATGATCGGCAGCATCCACCAGAAGTCGCTGATGTCGTCGAGATACTTAAACACCATCGCCGTGGAGAGCATGGCAGAGGTAAATGCTATGGCAAAAAATGGCTTGCGTCCCAGTTTTTGGCAGACCCGAGCCGCCACCAGCATCCCGAAAAAGGCGCCAATATTGATCATCATCGAGGCGATCCCCGACCAGATCGTGAGCTTTCCGGCCAGATCGCGGCCGGTGAATCCCTGGGCCTCGAACGTTTTCTTGAGCACGCTTCTCTGGAGGTCGATGGCGAAGAAGCCGATTCCCCACAGGCCGATCACCCCCGCGCAGGCCAGCAGCATTCCCACAATTGCGTTTTTGCGCCATCTCGGCTCGGCAAACAAGGCGCTGTAGCCTCCCAGCGTGGTGCCGGTGCGGTCGGCTTCGGCCTTCATCGCCTTCCACTTTTCCGGTTCCTTAAGGCCGGCGCGAATCGCCAAAGCCAGCACCGCAGGGAGGGCACCGATGACAAACTTCCAGCGCCACGGCTCCCAGCCGGCGATCTTGCCCGATTCCGTGAGCAACTGCATCTGCCCCAGGCCAATACCGATGAGGGCGGCGGCAAAATTGCCGACCGCGGAGAGGGCCTGCAGCAGGCCCAGGGCATAGGGCCGGGCCCGATCGGGCATCACCTCGGCCACCAGCGCCACTCCCACCGCAAACTCGCCCCCGACTCCCAGACCGGTGATAAACCGGTAAAAGGCGAAATCCCAAAACCCTTGGGACAGCGCAGAAAGTCCCGTGCAGAGGGAATAGATGAGGATCGTGATCATCATCGTTTTGGCGCGGCCGATCTTGTCGCCGATCACGCCAAAGATGAGGCCTCCTGTGGCCCAGCCCGCCAGGAAGACGCAGGTCGACAGGCCGGCGTAAAAGTCAACATCCTTGGAGCTCGCGGCGGCCCCGCCGGTGGCCAGGAGTGTTTCCATCGCCGGCTTGCGGGCCAGATTGAAGAGCTGTTGGTCGAGACAGTCAAACAACCAGCCGAGCGCCGCCACCGTCAGCACAAACCAGTGGTAGCGCGTCATGCCGCTATACCACGGTCCTGAGGATGAATCTGTCGTGGGGTGCCCCGACGACTCGAAGTGCGGCAGTTCGGCCATGCGTCAATCCTTCCAAGAAATCAAGAACTACAGAGAAGTGAAAAAGAGAAGTGAACACCATCCCCCACACCGCCAGGCATCGTGCCGATGCCCGTTGATCCCAGACGATTCAGCCCACATCGGCGGCAATCCTCCGCATGTAGGCGAGGCTCTCGCGAGCCAAGCGTTCCGGCCCCGGAGCATAATCGAAGACCTCGACGCTCACCCAGCCTGCGTAGCGAATGTCGGCGAGAGCGGCAAAAATCGGGTGGAAGTCGACCGCCCCGAAGCCCGGTCCCTGGAGATTGGTGTCGTTGGCGTGGAAGTGTTCCAGAGCGGCTGCGTGCCTGCGGATGTTCTCTGGAATGGGGGTCGGTTCGCTTGCCATCGCCTTCACATCCAGATGCAAACGCACCCGCGGCGAGCCGATCCGATCGAGGAGTTGGCAGGTCTCTGCGGCCGTGGTGAGCAGATCGGTTTCGGCAGGCGAAAGCGGCTCCAGCGCCAGGATCGTGTCGGTCGCTTCCAGCGTCGGGAGGAGGCGGGAGCAGACTTCGAAGAGGTGGTCGCGCGCCTGCTCCGGCCCGACACTAGGCAGGCAACTCCGTTGGCCCGGCGAGCCAAACACCAGAACCCGTCCCCCCAGATCGCGGCATAACCTTGCCAACTCGCCCAGATAGAGCGCAGTCGTGGCCCGCACGGCCGGGTCGGGGTGCGTGACGTGGAAGCGAGTTGTTTTGGCCAGGAGCCAGTGCAGGCCCACACACTCCAACCCTGCCGATTCAATGGTGCGGCGGATGCGGGTGCGGTCGGCAGCGGTCAGATCGCTCGCCAGCGGAGCGAGCGTGAACGGGGCGAGCTCAAGGCCTGCATAGCCACAGCCTGCTGCCATCTCGCAGGCCCGCTCCAGCGGCCAATCCCCAAACGTTTCGTTGCAGATGCTGTAACGCGGGTCTGTCATGCTGGCTCAGCCACCTTGGCCACGCGTCCTGTGCGGGCCGCTCGGTAACAGGCTTCCACAATCGCCACCGCCTTGCGTCCCTCCCGGCCATCGAGGGCGCAGGGACGGCCGGCCCGCAGGCTGTCGACAAAGGCGGCAATGTTTCGCGTGTGGCAGGAGTAGTTGATCGCCATCGGATCGGCTGCTCCGCCAGAGGTCGAACTGGCGGCACCGAGGTGGACGCGCGTGGCGCCGTCGTCGGGGGCCTCCGAGCGAAATCGCCATGTGACCAGCTGCTCTTCCTGGATTTCCGCTGTGCCGTCGCGCCCCCCAATCAGAAACCGGCGGAGCTGCCCCGGAAACAGGCTGGTGGCGGCGAGCAACTGGCCCACCGCGCCATTGCGGAACCGAAGGATGGCCACGCAGGTGTCCTCCACCTCCAGCCGGGCCGGATCGTGGGCCCGCACGGCGGTGAACGCCATCACGCTCTCCACGGGGTTGGTGGAGCGATCGAGGTCTGGCATCGTGGCCCCGGCGATCCATTGCAGGGCATCCACCCCATGGATCGATTGATTCATCAGCGCCCCGCCGCCGTCGAGGGCGAGCGTGCCCTGCCAGCGCCCCGGCCCGTAGTAGGCGTCGTCGCGCCACCACGGCACGGAACTGGAGGCCACCGCCAGCGGGCCGAATCGTCCTGCGGCAGCTGCCGCATGCACCGCCTCAACCACGGGATTGAAGCGCTGCGGAAAGATCGCCCCCAGCGAAACGCCCGCCTTGTCGCAGGCGGCGAGCATGCGGTCGATCCGCTTGAGCGAAATTTCCAGCGGCTTTTCGCAAATCACATGCACGCCGCGTCGCGCCGCCAGGAGGACCGCATCGAGATGGGCCCCTGAGGGGGTGGCGATGGTGACGAAGTCGGGCTTCTCCCGCGTGAGCATACGGGGAGTGTCGGCGTGCCACACGCAGCCGAATTCCTCGGCAAATGCCCGTCCCTTGGCCTCCGTGCGGCAGGAAGCCGCCACCAGTTCCAAGCCGTCTATATCGGCCAATGCTCTGGCGTGCATCCGCGCAATCGCGCCGATGCCGATGATCGCAACCCGCATCCAAAAGTCCCCGCGGCGGTTCCTCTGGAACGCCGGCAGACGCGTCTGCGTTACCCGGTCCAGGCTGCCCCAGTGTGGCCCGTTTCAGGGGGCTTCACAAGGGAACCCACCCCGTGGCCACAAGCCGGCAGATCAACCGCTCCAGCCACCGGAACTCCGGCGTCACTTTGGCCGGTAGAAGCAGTCGAAGAATCGGTCGTGCCAGCGGTGCAGCGTGGCCCAGCGACAGTCGTCGTGGGTGCCGGTGCGGGGCGCGCAGGGGCCGCTGTAGATCGGTCCGCAGGTTGGCTCTCCCCGCACCCCGATCAAGTCGTAGGGATGGGGCGGTTCGCTGGGATGGCAGGGGGGGGGAGGAATGCAGGGGTTCAGCCACCGCGGTTCGCAGGCGTAGTGCAGCGGTTCGATCCCCCCATACCAGTCAGACGGGCGGTCGCTCCGGGGCTGGAGCGTTCTGGCCAGCAACTTCTCCACCTCGGGCACCGGTTGGTTGAGCGGCTTGGCTGGCGGCTTGGCTGGCGTCTTGGACGGCATGCCACGCAGCAGATTGTCGGCGGCAGCCGCCTTGGAAGGGGACGTGTCCGCCGGTTTTTTCGCAGCTGCGGCTTCGGGGAAGGGCCGGTTGGCCGGCAGATCGGTGACAGGATCTTTTTCCAGTGCCGCTTTCTCTGCCGCCGCCGTGTCGCTCTCCGGTGTGTCGGTGTCGGCTGTCGTGCCCTCAGTCGAAAGGGCGGCAACTGCCAGGGCTGCCCCCACCAGCGAGAGAAGCGCCGACCGGCGCACCGCTTGGAAGGAACCAAACTGTATGATGAACAAGCGCATGCAAAGGTCTCCCAACGAACCAATCGGCAGTCGGCCGCTAACGGCTGGAGCGGGTTTTTTCGGGGCGGTCTGGCGACGGAAAGCCAAGCAGGCTTGGTGGACTGGGCAATTCGAAATCGCTGGTGCGCACGACTTTGCTGGGTGAAGCGGGCATCTCACGGCAAGAGCCCGCGCTGCATTCCCTCTGGGTGAGGCTTTGGTTTTGAGTGTCACGACCGCTTTCTGATCCCGTCGCCCTGCTGCCAGCCCTCAGAGACCAAGGGACGCAGCTGGTCATGCTGGCGACCGGCGGTGGCACGCTGGCGATCTCCAGCCTGCTCTCCACCCCAGGGGCGAGCCAGGTGGTTTTGGAGGGGGTGGTGCCCTACGCCCGCGCAGCGGTCGACCAACTGCTCGGCGGACCGCAGGAAACCTACTGCTCGTCCCGTGCTGCCAGAAGGCTGGCGATGGTGGCCTGGCAGCGAGCCTGCAAACTCGGCGCCACTCCCGCGGCAGCCACCGGCGCGGCAGTCACGGCGAGTCTTGCCACGCTGGAACCCAAACGCGGGCAGCATCGGGTGGTGACGGCGGTGCAAACGCTCTGTGCCACGCGCGTGGCCACACTCACGCTGATCAAGGATGCCCGGACGCGGGCTGCCGAAGAGGCTCTGTCAGCGGCACTTCTCCTCGATACCATTGCCCATGCCCGCGGCATACCTGCCGACACGACCAGCTGCCTGCTGCATCCGGGCGAAAAAGTGGAATGTCAGATCACCGAGGCGTCCGTGGAATGGCAGCGCCTGATCGCCGGCACCATGCCGGCGGTGCGACTGCCGCTCGCGGGGGCTCCCGCCAGACTGCTGTTGCCCGGTTCGTTCGATCCGCTCCATGAAGGCCATCGGCGGATGGCTGCTCTGGCGGAGAGTCTGACGGGAGAGCGGTTGGAGTTTGAGCTGTCGGTCACGAATGTTGACAAGCCTCCGCTCGACTATACGGAAGTGGCGATCCGGGCAGCGCAGTTTGCCGACCGCCCGCTCTGGCTCACCCGGGCTCCGACGTTTCTGGAAAAGATTGCACTCTTTCCGGAGGCCATCTGGGTGCTGGGGATCGACACCTGTCTACGCCTGGGGGATCCGCGCTACTACGGCGGTTCAGAGGCGGCAGCGGAACAGGCTGTCGCCCAAATCGCTGCCGGCGCGCGGGGCCTGATCGTGTTTGGAAGACTCCGGGACGGAGCCTATCTCGATCCGGCAAAGCTCCCCCTCCCGCAGCCCCTGCGGGCGATCCTCCGGTGCATTCCGGAGGAGCTGTTTCGCGACGATGTTTCCAGCACGCAGCTGCGTCGGGAGGGCCGGTCATGCGCGGAATCAGAATGAGGCGCGGAGGCTTCGTCCTGTTGATGCTGTTCATCCTTTGCGGCGGAGACGCTGCCAGCGAGCTGGTTTTTGGCGCTCGTCGATCCCAGTCCGGGGCCGCCTGGGGGCAAGGGCCCCTGCCGGGGCTGGCCGAGCGGCTCGCACCCCATGTCGGAGAGACGATCGATCTGGTGGAAATCGCCAACGGCAATCGCTTTGTGCGTCCGGTGCTGGAGGAGGTCTTGCAGCGGGGCGGTCGGATAACGGCCCTGCGCCTGCGCCCCGAAGGGGAGTCCCGCATCGTGAATGTGCCGGCGCGGGGGATCGTGAAGATCATGGCTGCCCGGGCCACGCTCTACGAGGCCGATGGCAGCGGCGTGCCACCGGGCGTGCGTCGGCTCCGCGAGACCTACCGGCAGCAGGAGGAGGCCTCGCTCCAGCGCATGCAAGCGCGTGGCGTGGCCCCTTGGCCACAGCTCTCGGCCGAGGAGCATGCGGCTCAGGTGGCTGAATTGGAGGCATTTGTGGCACGCGTGCGGCAGGTCTTTCCGGCCCTGCAGCTGACCAGCACGCATGAATTTCTCGTCGCCTCCGACATGCCGGCCGGACGGCTGGCCCCCTTTCAGGCCGCGCTTGATTCCATGCACGATTCCCTGTGCGATCTCTACGGCATCCCGCGGGGGGAACCGGTGTGGCGGGGGAAATGCCTGGTGTTCGTATTTGAAAAGCAGGCCGATTTTGCTGTCTTCGAGGGTCGGTTTATGGAAGGGGCGCTCCCCGCCGCCTTTGGCGTCTGCCACCAGCGCAGCGATGGTCGCGTGGTCATGGCCTGCTACTCCGGCGACGATGCCTCCGCCTTCGCACACATGCTGGTGCATGAGACGAGCCACGGATTCAACCATCGCTGGAAATCGCCCGTTCAGTTCCCCAACTGGCTCAACGAAGGTATTGCCGAATGGGTGGGCACGCAGGTGGTTCCGGCCTGCCAGCAGGTGCCGCTCAAGGAGGCCAAGGCGCTGGAATACATGCGTTCCACTGGCAGCGTTGGCCCCGGATTTTTTGACGATCGACCCTCCGCACATATCCAGCCGGTGCAGTATGGAATCGCCTCTGGTCTGGTGAAAATGCTCCTCGCCCGCGACCGGAAAAAATTTGTGGCCTTCGTGCAGGGATTGAAGGAGGGGCAGGGGGTCGAGGAGGCGCTCCAGAAGACGTTTCGGGCGTCGCTCGACGACCTCCTCAAGGCCTACGGCCAAACGGTGGGCGTGCCGATGCTGTCGCGCTGAGACGGCTCGGCGCCAGACTCAAACCAACCCGTTTGCCGCGAGGCCACGGAAGTCAATCGGCCCGCGCCGGATTCCAAAGCGGGAGTGTCGCGCCGAGCAGGTCGTCCAGCCGGCGCAGCATCGTCGCGGTATCGGTGTCGTAGGCGGCGAATCCCCGATACCGCCCCCCCAAACCCGAGGTCAGATTCATGTAGAAAGACAGAAAGTCGTGGGGGGCCCCAAACAGTTCAAACACCTGCGGCACAGGCATGAAGATCAGGTTCGTCAGGCCTGCTCCGTGAAATCCGGCCAGGACCCGGCAGCCGAGCATCAGTTGTACCTGCTCCCGAACCGGTAGACGCGACATGTTCACCACCGCAAACCCGTGGCGTTTGAAAATTGTTTCGACCTCTGCTTCCGCCGGATTGGCCCGGGCGCGTGCGTCCTGCCGGCTGATGTAGATCCTGTCGTGCGTCGGTGGGGGAATGGGGCCGGCCGCCTGCACGCGGGCAACGATTGAGTCTCGTAGGTATCGGACGCTCGACGGACGGTGAAAGTTGACCGTTCGACACAGCGCGGGCAAATGCAATTTCCGCACCCGGATTTTGTCGTGGAGATACTGCACCGGTCCCAGATCGAGCAGCTCGATGTAGTGGCGGGCGAATCCCGGCAGCCCGGCGGGCATCAGCAAGGGCACGTCGCGAACCAGCCCCATTCTTGCCAGCATTGCAGCGGTCTCGAGCTTGCCGAGGATGTCGATCAGAAAATGGTAGTAATTGCTGCTGAACTGGGTCGCCAGCAGCAGTCCCTCGTCGATAACGGTCCAGCGCTTCAGGCAGTTGCGCAGGCGTTTTTTCCCGAAAGCCAGGGGGCTGTAGATCGTCGTGAGCCGGCCGCGCTGGAGCGGATTTTGCACGAGGCTTTCAGCCACGAGACAGCCGTCGCGGTCGAATGTTGCCGGGTTGATGGAACCGGCGGGGATTGAGGCGTTCTCCAGTTGCAGGCTGTACCGGGCATCGTGCAGGTGAGGGCGTCTCCACCACCGCAGTCCGGGCAGATGCTCGTCTATATCGATATCCCCGGCGTTCGGGGTGTGAAGTTCGGCCTCTCCCAGCGTGTGAACGGTGTATTTGAGTTCGCTGGCACTGCGTCGGGAGATTGCCAGTTCAAGGGGCAACGCCTGATGGGCAGCGATGGCCTCGTTGAGATGGGCAAGCGGGGATTTCATGCTGTGAAAACTCTGTGACCTGCCCTGCTCACACCATCGATTCGCACCCTAGCAGGCTGCCGATACAGGGCAGCAGCGCTGGATGCGATCCCCGTCGGTCTTGGAAAACCTCGGGTTTTCCGCCGGGCGACCGAGTGGATTGGCTTCAATCGAGAGGTTCATGGGTGACTTTTTCCACGGACAGTGATGAATCGTTCACCCAGAGGCAGGCCTGTCACCTGCCGTTACCCGCGGCTGCGCTGGGCGGCGGCAATGTCGCGGTTGAGTCGGCGCCGGCGGGCCGCCAGCATCGTCAGCCAAAATCCCAGAAAACCGGCCACGCAGACGAGCACCACCACGGGGCGGCGGGCATCGTGGTTGAGTGTCCAGGCGCCGAGGGCGTGGATCGATCCCCAAATCACAATCCCCACCATGATCCAGCGAAGGATGCGTTCGGCACCGGGAGGGGCGGGAGGAGCGGTCATGGTCAGCCCACTATAGCCGGCTGGAGGTCCGGGAGGCCGGGAGCCCGGGAACCAAGGCGCAAAAAAAAGGCCCCCGGAACGGTCCAGATCCCAGGGGGGCGGGGAACCTGAACCGTTTCCGGGAGCGATTGGACGGACACTGCACTGGTTTCTGCTCAAAGCCGCGGCCCGCTTCCGTGCTGCCGCTTCTCTTTGAGTGGGGCTCCGTGTTTCGCCCCTCAGCCTTCAGGCGGGGGGAAATTAGGGAACGGTCCTGGCGGGGTCAAGGCCTCTCAAAAGTTCTTTTTGGGTCGGCATCGCTCCTGGTTTGGGGGGCAATAAACGCGTATTTCAGGCCGAAAAGAGCGCATGGCGAACTGGATGATCGGCGTGATCTGGGCGAAACGCTATGCTCGGGGGCTCTCTTTCTGCCGTTCCTGTCGAGGAATGCAGGTGGGCGAACGGTGGCCGCGGCATTCTGCCGGCGGCTCAAACATCTTGAGGCTTCAGATGGGCACGCACTCAGAACTGATGTCGGTCGGAACACCGCTGGCGGGAGCCGGAACTCCTGCTTCTTCCGAAGCGTGGCAGGCCGCGTTCGCAGCGGCGCTGCCCTACCAGGAGTTTCTGGCCCGCCATGGCACGGCTGATCAGCGGGCCCGATGGGATGCCTTCCATGCCCGTGTGACGCTCACTTCAGAGCAGGGAAAATTACTGGCGGGGTTTGTGCGGCGCATGCCGGTGCTGGTGCTGGCGGGGGCGTGGTGCGGCGATTGTGTCAATCAATGTCCGATCTTCGCCCATTTTGCCGCCGCCTCGGCTGCCATTGATCTGCGGTTTCTCGATCGCGATGCCCGTCCCGACATCGCCGCCCATCTGAAGGTCTGCGGAGGGCAGCGTGTGCCGGTGGCGGCTTTTTTCAGCGAAGACTTCACGCCAGTGCTCTTCTATGGCGATCGAACGCTCGCTGCCTACCGTTCAGCGGCAGCCGCCCAGATCGGCACGAGCTGCTCCACCGGAATCGTCCCTCCGCCAGGAGAGCAGATCGCCGCCGTGACTCAGGATTGGCTCGATCAATTCGAACGCGTGCAACTGATTCTCAGGCTCTCCGGCCGCCTGCGGCAACTGCACGGCGATTGATATTTATTCGCACCCCTGGTGAGTGAATTCCCGATGAACAGTCGCGAACGTTGGACGGTCTATCCGCTGCTGTTCCTGGCGCTCGGCTTGGCGGTGCGCTCGGCGGCAATTCCCCCCGACACGTTTGTCACCGCCCGGATCGAGGGGCTCGATGCGACGAGGCTGGTCTGCCGGGAGATTGTCGTGCAGGCGGATGACGGCACGATTCTTGTGCACATCGGCAGGGTGGTGGGGGGTGGGGGCGGAAGGATCGAGGTCCGCGACAGCGATGGAGTGGAGGCTGTGGCTCTCGGGACCGGCCCTGGCGGCCGGGATGGCGCCATTGAGTTTTTTGACGTCCAAGGCGGCGATGCCGGCCGTCTCACCCCCTTCCGCGGGATCGTGGCCCCGGACGGGCCAGCCGCAACGCCTCGCCCATCAGAAGGGGACGGCCTGCCCGCAGAGAAGAAGGCATACTAGCAGCTGATTACCGACGGCGATTTTTGCTGGTATAGTAATGGAACGGATCAGTTTACTCGCCTGCTGCGCAAGTGAGAGAACCGCGTCGCGGTTCCCCGTTCCAGAGATCTCCCTTTCCTGAGCATGTCATAGCCTACCCATGAATTCATTTGACGCACTGTTTCTCGATCCACCAGCGGCCGCCCCGGAGAAGCCTGCGGAAGTCAGGCAGGCAGACAGGCAGATTGATACCGGTTCTTTGGATTGGCCGGCGCGGCTGAAGGCTCAGGAAATCAGGAATGTGGCCGATGAAATCGTCGGCCGAGGGGAGTCTCCCACGCTCGGAAAAATCGTGGCACTGCTGGAGAGGCGCGATATCAGCGTTTCCGCCGTTGATGTGGCGAGCGTTTTGGAGCAGATGGGCGTGAGGCTACCGGAAGTCAGGACCAAACTCCCGGTGGCGAGGCTCCAGCAGCAGTTGGTTTCAGCAGATGAACCGCTGATGCTCGACGATCTGCTGGCCATCAAGTCGTTTGCGGAAGAGGTGGGTGGAGTTGAGCGTGCCGAATTCCTGATTGAACTTCTGCAACAACTGGCGTAAGGCTGGGAGCATGGCCCGCCGATTGAGCAGCACGATCGGTGGTATAAATTCCGGCTCGAAATCAAGGCGCCGTGAAATGGTGTGTCACTGCCGCCATGGCTACGATGGTGCGTATTGAAACCACATCGCCACGGAGGCTCGCCATGCGTTCTATCCTGCTCCGCATTCTCGGCACTGCGCTCCTGATGATTTTGGGCGGGGGTGGGCTGTTCTCAGCCACTTCTCCGCTGGTTTTCGCCCAAGAGGCCGGGGCGTCTGCCAGGGAAGCCCAGGCAGACGCCGACGATGACGAGAAGGCCCGGTTTGCGGCCTTCACCAGGGCGCTGACGAACGTCAAGCTCGCCGGCCGATTCACTTTTTCCGCCGACGACAAGGAGCCGATCCGCGATGAATACACGATCTCGTCGGTGGTGAAGGTGGGCGCGGCCGATCTGTGGATCGTTTCGGCACGCATTCGTTACGGCACGGTCGATCTGACAGTGCCGGTGCCGGTGGAGGTGAAGTGGGCGGGAAAGACACCGGTGATCACGCTCGACGATGTGACGATCCCCGGCCTCGGCACGTTTTCCTCGCGCGTTGTCATCGATGGCTCGCTCTACGCCGGCACCTGGCAACACGATGCCGTCGGCGGCCACATGTTCGGGAAGATCGTGCCGATAACAGAGGAGCATCGGGAACAGGTGCCGGTGGCGAAATAGAGAGCAGATCGGCCCCGCGTTGCCTCCGTGCCCGGTCCTTGTGCCTGCGAACGCGTCGGCCGGCTAACGTTCTCCCCAGTTCTTGATCCATCCGGGATGTTCGGTTTTGAAACCTGGCATCACCAGAAAGGATTCAGTTTTTTAGTCAATCGCGACCTTCTATAAGGAGTGGTCGCCGGAGTTGTTTTTTGCGGAGTTGAGGTTGAGCAGGGCATGGAACTCGGAAGGCTATCGGCCCGTGGCGAGAAACGCCACCGTTTTCTCCTGCATTGCCCGCAGCGTTTCCTCGACCCCCTGCTGTCCGGTCGTCAGCCGGCCCAGTTCGGTGGCATTGACCTCGTTGGCCAGGGCGACCCAGGCTGGCAGGTGCGGGGAGGTGCCCATGCGTCCCTCGATCGCCCGACGCGTCACCGCAAAGTGCCGCGTGGTGCCCGGTCCCACGCCGCTCCTGGAGAGCACCCGTGGGTCGGTGTAGTTGCTCTTCCGCACCGGAGTGTCGGCGCCGGCAGCATTCGCTCGGGCGGTCACATCGGCGCTGGTGGCCCACTGCATGAAGATCCAGGCCGCATCGGCATGGGGGGCATGGCGACTGAGCGCCAGACACGAACCTCCCTGCCGGCTGATGCCGGGAGTCTCGTGGAATCCGCACTCGGCCCGAGTCAGCCGACCCTCCTCCTGCGGGCAATCGGCCGGCTCCACAAGACCAACCACCTTGCTGTGGCGGGCGTCGTCGCAGGCCGGAAAGAACTCGCTCCAGGAAATGACGATCCCGGCCTGGCCCTGCGTGAATGCCTCCGCTTGGCCGTTCCAATCCCACCCGCAGACATCCGGGCTCATGCACTTCCCCAGATCCAGCATGTAGCGTAGCCCCCGGGCATTTCCCTCGGTGATGTAATCGGGAGAATTATCGCTGTTAAAATGATGTCCGCCATGTGCCCACATCCAGGCCGAGGCATCGCACTGCAGGGAGAAGTGGCCGGTCTTCCACTGGCCAACGGTGCCACGCACGCCCGTGCCCCGCCGGGCCTCGTCGATCGCCCGCACCACCTGCAGATATTCAGCCATTGTCCGCGGCACTGCCAGCCTGAGGGTATCGAGGATGTCCTTGCGATACATCATGATGAAGATCGGGATATCGAACGGCACCCCGACGATCCGCCCGTCATAGCTGGCGGTCGCATCGACAAGATTGGGCAGAAAATCGGGGAAGTCGTAGCCTGGGTAGGCCAGCTCCCGCTTGTCGAGCAGTTCGGCCACGCCCACGCTCTCGTCGGCGAACCGGGCCAGCCAGGCCTGATCCCAGTAAAAGATATCGGTGGTGCCCTTCGTTCCCTCCGCTCCGGCGAGCGTATCCTCAACCGTTTTGGCGAGCACCTGATCGAGTGGCACCGGCTGCCAGTCGACTTCGATGCCGGTCAGCGGCGTAAATTCCTCGCGGATCATTCGGCCGATGATCACGCCGGGGGGCGTGTTCTCCGAGATCACGCTGATCCGGGTGCCTTTGAAGCTGCGGCCAACATCCCGCAGGAAGTGCCGCTGGTCATCGGTCAGGCCGCTGGGAGCCAGAGGGGCTTCTTCCGCTCTCTGCTCCGCGGCGGCCAGCTGTCTGCCGGCTGGCGACGATCGGGCCAGATACCTGGCGCAGGCAAAGCCAAACCCGGCACCGGCAGCCGAGCGGATGAACCCGCGCCGGTCGATCGTTCCTGCCCGCAGGTTGCGGGCCATCTCCACCAGATTCTTCAGTTGCTGCCGATCGGTGTCACGCATCTTGCCGCCTGCATCTGTGCCATGGTTTGCTCACGCGGAAAGCATAGCTCATCGAAGGCATTGGGTCGGCGGAGAGCCGTAGGCTCCGTGGGGCGAGCATGCTCGCAGGCGGTTGCGCCTCCCACGCTGGCAGCAGGCAGGGAGGCATCAGGTCACCCGCTTTGCTGCGATCTGAGGAGGTGCTGGCACGACAACTCCTGTCGCTTCAGCACGGCCCCGACATCGCGGAGCCAATCTGTCAGCACGGCCCCCGACAGTTCCCCGCGGCGGCTTGCATAGTCCACGATGGTCTGCCAATCGGATGTTCCCGTGAGGGCCCGGCGGGTCGCTTCCAGATAGGCTCGGCCAAACTTCAAGTCGGGTTCCAGATGGGCCCCCTCGGCCCATTCATTCCAGGCATTGACGAAGAGAAACCGCTCACCGGCAGGGAGATCCCGTTTGGTGGCATCGACGATTCCCCGCAGCCAAACTTCATACGCCTGCGGGCTGCCGTTGACAAAGATATTGGCTGTCGTACCCCTGCGGGCGGTGTTGTCCCACCCTGGCATAACACCGCGAAACCGCCGGTAGTGTGACGAAAGATGCCCACGTGAGCGAAGCGGTCATGATGGCGCACTCCGTGCAGAAGGAGGATCCTCAGTTGAGGGTCGCCATTCATAAACACGCCCGGCAGAACTCGAGCCTGCAGGCTGGCTTTCTGGCTTCGCGATCCCCCGGGCAGCGCTCCGCCGCTGCATCGCCCAATCGATTGCGTCCGGAGAGGCTCGAACTCCCAACCCTCGGTTCCGAAGACCGATGCTCTATCCAATTGAGCTACGGACGCTTGGAACGTCAGTGTAGCAAACAGCCTTGGAAACCAAGGGGCCGCTGCCGCCCAGCGCCCCCGCCCCTCGCTCCTGCCCCCGCACGTTCTGTCTCCCGGCGGTTCCCCGCTTCCAGCCAAGTTGCCGGGGCAAACCGATCCGAATCGGAAAAACAGGCCGTTCCACCCACCGGCTTTGACCGCCCCCGGTGCTGCAGCGTATATCCTTAAGGAATTGCTCCTGCGGCTGAAATCGCCTACTCCGGTGGTTGATCCGCAGGTCTGGATGGCCCCGATGGCATACATCACTCTCCGAGTCCTGCATGGTGCCGACCGGGGAAAGGTGTACGACCACCTGCCCACCCCTGTCACCATCGGCCGCGAGGAGGGCAACTCGATCCAGCTCAATGACGAGCGGATCAGCCGCTACCACCTCAAGCTCCAGCACGACCACGACAAAATCGTGCTCACCGATCTGGAGAGCACCAACGGCACCAAGGTCAACGGCGAAGATATCCAGGTGAGGATTCTGCGCGACGGCGACATGATCCTCCTCGGCCGGTCGCTGCTGTTGGTGGGATCGCATAGCGATATCGATCGGCGGATCGCCCAGATCGCCGCCAAGCAGCCAATCGACGAGGCGAAGGCCCGCGAGATGCGCGAACGCCTGCAGCGGTTGGATGCCCAGCATTCGGATGTCGTGGCCGACATGGGGGATTTTCGGCCGCCGCTGCTCCCGGGGAGCCCGCCGCCGCTGCCCGAACGGCTCAGCCCTGCCCAGTCGGCTGAGCTTTCAGAACTCCTGGACTACGTGCAGGCCGTCCTTCGCGAGGCGACCGAAGGGGTGGTGATGCGGCCGGGGAGCGAGCGGGTCGAGATCGACTTCGCCCACTGGCAGGCGGTGCTCGACCTGCAGGCCAGACTGGCCGAACTGCTGCGCACGATCAGCGAACCCCACGGCTGACGGCGGAATGAGGGAGCGGCTGTTGCTCGTTCCCATTTCGGTACAATGCAGCCTTATCCCCCGGAGCGAGCACACGGATGAGCACGCCGTCGTTTGTCCATCTCCATTGCCACAGCCACTACAGCCTCCTCGATGGCTCAAGCTCGATCGAGCGACTGATCGGGCGAACGGTCGAACTGGGGATGAATTCCCTGGCCATCACCGACCATGGCAATCTCCACGGGGCGCTGGAGTTCTACACCGAAGCCAAGGCGGCTGGGCTGAACCCCATCATCGGCTACGAGGCCTACATCGCCCCCGGCAGCCGCCATCAGAAGGATGGTGGCAGCCAGAAAGATTCCAGCTTCCACCTCACGCTGCTGGCGCAGAATCGGCAGGGCTTTGCCAACCTCCTGCAACTGGCCACCAAAGCCTTTCTGGAGGGTTTCTATTTCAAGCCGCGCATCGACCGCGAGCTGCTGGCCGCCCACAGCGAGGGCCTGATCTGTCTGTCGGGCTGTCTGTCGGGGGAGTTCAGCCGCTCATTGATCGGCGTGGGGAGTGAGCAGCGGGACGAGATGGAGAAGGCACGGCAGACGGCCGGATGGTTCAGAAAGGTGTTTGGCGACCGGTATTTTCTCGAGATTCAGGACAATGGCCTGGAGGTGCAGCGGCAGGTGACGCTCGCGGCGCTGGAAGTGTCGCAGGAACTGGGCATCCCGCCGGTGGCCACCTGCGACTGCCACTACGTCAACCGCGAGGATGCCGAGGCCCAGGACATTCTCCTGTGCGTCAACACCGGCAGGTTTCGCAGCGACACCACCCGGATGCGGATGGACTCCACGGAGTTCTATCTGAAGAGTCCGGCTGAAATGCACGCCGCCTTTGCCGACGTGCAGGGGGATATCACCCAGGCCGCTGTGGCCCGCAGCCAGGAGATCGCCAACACAGTCAACATCGAGATCGATCTGGGCAAACGCCATTTCCCTGGATTCGATGTGCCCGAAGGACGCACTGCCGCAGAAGAACTGCGGCGACTCTGCATGGAGGGGCTGCGCGAGCGGTATGCCGGCATGCCGAAGCGCTGGAGCGATCCGCCTGTTGCCGGCAACCCGGAATCTGGCACGCTCCATGCGCAGGTGATGGATCGGCTCGATCGGGAAATGGGTGTCATCGACACGCTCGGCTTCTGCAGTTACTTCCTGATTGTCTGGGATTTCGTGCGCTATGCCCGTGAGGTGGGAATTCCAGCGGCGGCCAGAGGTTCGGGTGTTGGTTCCCTGGTGGCCTATGCCCTCTATCTCTCTCACGTCTGCCCGCTGGAATACGACCTGCTCTTCGAGCGGTTTCTCGATATCAACCGGCGGGAGGCGCCCGATATCGATATCGATTTCTGCAAGGAACGCCGCGGCGAGGTGATTGAATATGTGAAGCGCCGCTACGGGGCCGCCAACGTGGCCCAGATCGGCACGTTCGGCACGCTGGCCGCCCGGGCGGCCATTCGTGACGTGGGCCGGGCCCTCGGCATGCCGATCCAGCGGGTCGATCAGATCGTGGCGCTGGTGCCTGATCAGCTCGGCATCTCGCTGGAGGAGGCGTCGGCGCCGGGCACCCAGTTGGCCGCCGCCTGCGAAGCCGATGGTGAGATTCGGGAGCTGGTCGATCTGGCCGGAAGGATCGAGGGCCTGGCCCGCAATGTGGGCACGCACGCGGCGGCGGTGGTGATCGCCGATCGGCCGCTGGTGGAATATGTGCCGCTGCAGCGGGTGACGGGCAAGGAGGAAGTGATCACGCAGTGGGCCATGGGCGACGTGGAACGCGCCGGGCTGATGAAGATGGACTTTTTGGGGCTGAAGTTTCTCACCGTGGTGAGCAAGACGGTCGAAATCATCACCGCCACCACCGGCGTCTGCCCCGACCCGCTGCTCTTTCCGCTCACCGACCAGCCGACATTCGCGCTCCTGTGCCGCGGTGAAACCAAGGGCATCTTTCAGCTCGAGAGTGGCGGCATCCGCGATCTCCTGCAGCGGATGAAGCCCGATCACTTCCTCGACATCGTGGCCGTCAACGCCCTCTATCGCCCCGGACCGCTTGAGGGTGGCATGGTCGACGACTACGTCGCCGTGAAGCATGGGCGCAAGCGGGCGGAATATCCGCATCCGGTGATGAAGGATGTGCTGGAGGAAACGCACGGGGTGATGGTTTACCAGGAGCAGGTGATGCGCATCCTGGAGCGCCTCGGAGGGATCGAGCTCTCCAGCGCCTACACCTGCATCAAGGCGATCAGCAAGAAGAAGATCGAGACCATCGCCGCCTTTCGCGAGAAATTTGTCGAGGGGGCGAAGGCGAAGGGCCTGCCCAAATCAGAGGCGGAAGAACTCTTCGGGCTAATCGAGAAATTCGCCGGCTACGGCTTCAACAAGAGCCACTCCACCGCCTACGCCCTGCTGGCCTGGCAAACTGCCTACCTCAAGACGCATTTCCCCGTGGAGTTTATGGCGGCGCTGCTCTCCGGCGACATCACCGGCCGCAACTTCAAGAAGAAGGACGCGCTGGTCGAGCACATCGAAGACTGCCGGCGGATGGGGATTGACGTCGCGCCGCCTGATGTCAACGCTTCCGGGGTCGATTTCACCGTGGCCGAGGGGCGGATTCTGTTTGGCATGTCGGCGATTAAGGGCTGCGGAGTGCCGGCGTCCCAGGCGATTCTGGCTGAGCGGCAGAAGGGGGGGGCCTACCGCGATCTCGACAACTTCTGTGGACGTCTCGATCCGTCGGTGGTCAACAAGACTGCCGTCGAGAGCCTCGCCAAAGCGGGAGCCCTCGATTCTCTCGGTGGGCACCGGGCAGCGATCCTCGCCGGCATCGAACGGGCACTCGCGGCCGGGGCCTCGCGCCTGGCAGATCGCAAGAGCGGTCAGAAAAATCTCTTCGATGCCCTTGAGCCCGCCCCTGCCTCGCCATCCCCCGCCGCCAGGGCGGCGGCCACCTCCTCGCTGCCCGACGTGCCACCGCTGACAGATCTGGAGATGCGGTCTCACGAGAAAGAGGTGCTTGGCTACTACGTCCACAGCCATCCGCTGGCCGAATATGCCGGCATCATGTCGGCGCTGTGTTCGCATGGCACTGCCGATCTGGCGGGAGCGAAGGCCAAGAGCGAGGTGGTGATCGGCGGGCTCGTGGCCGCCCTCAAGCTCTCCAACGTCAAGCAGGCGCGGCCCGGTTCCACGCACACCCGCTATGGCATGTTTGATCTGGAAGATATGGATGGGATCGTGCGCTCGATCTGCTGGCCGGAAGACTACGCCCGCCTGGGGGCATTTTTGCAGCCCGATGCGGTCGTGGTGGTGTCGGGATCGGTCGATCGCCGCGCCGGCAGCGAGGAGACGAATCTGATCGTCAACGACTTGGTCCCGATTGCAGAGGTGTGGACCAAGCCGGTCCGGCAGGTCACGGTGAAGCTCACCGAACCGCTGCACGACATCGGCACGCTCAACCGGCTGGCTGAAATCCTCCGGCGGCACGCCGGCCCTATTCCATTGCGGTTGGTGCTCGATTTAGCCGACGGCCGCCGTGTGCTTCTGGAGGCCGATCGGCACACGGTTGGCTGGTCGCACCAACTCCATGCCGAATTGGAAGGTCTCCTCGGCCTCGGGGCTGTGCGGGCGGCCGTCAGCCTCGGCAAGGCCCGCTCCAGCGAGGGCTCGCGGGGAGAGAATGGCCGAGGGGGCGAGGGGGGCAGGCGTCAGGCGGGGGGACGCAACCCGGCCGGGGCGAGGTAATCGGCAGAGTCGGCTGTCCGGATGGCCTGCGGGCCATTTCTCCGACTCAATTCCAATATTTCCCCACAAGCGTGCTTTCTGGGGGGCCGAAGTGATAATGGGGAGTGGGGTCGCGGGAGTTCCTGCGGCGGCCCGCGGCCCAGACGTTCCTCGTGTCGACAGGATGCTTGGATTTTCGCAGCCATTTTCCGCGGAGGAAAATCGCTGGTTTCGGACGCCTTGATGGGTATGCCCATGCACACAACGCTCGTTGCCAATCGGCTCTCTGCCACCCGCTCCGTTCAGGCGACGCTCCGGCGGCGCCCGGGTTGGTTGGTGGCGCTCATCGTTGCCTGCTTCGCGGTGAACGCCGTCCCCCTGTATGCCCAGATGGGCGGCGGTGGCATGGGCGGTGGCATGGGCGGTGGTGGCATGGGCGGTGGCCAAGGTGGCGGCGGCATGGGCGGCGGCGGCATGGGTGGCGGCGGCATGGGTGGCGGCGGCATGGGTGGCGGCGGCGGCGGTGGCAGTGCGGCTGGCGCTGCCGGTGTGGTGATCGACGCGCAGGGAGTGCTGCGGACCATGGGCGTGCCCGATGCCGGGCTCTCGCTGGAACGGCGGCGGAATGCTGCGGCCAATCTGCCGGGCGATTTGCGCCAGCGATCGAAGCTGCGGAAGGTGGCCCTCGGCCGGTTGGAGCGCGAAGTTGCTGCTGCGGCTGCCAGCGGCCGGGGGGTTCCTGAGGAGTTGGAAAAGCTGGCTGGCCTCACCCGAGTGCAGTATGTCTTTGTCTATCCTGGTGAAGGCTCTGAGCAGGGGGAGGTGGTGATCGCCGGTCCCGCCGAGGGCTGGATTGCCGATGCCACCGGTCGCGTTGTCGGCATCGAGACCGGGAGCCCAACACTGCTGCTTGAGGATCTCGCAGCGGCCCTGCGGGCCTTCCCCCCGGGGCAGCCCACCGACAGCACCATCGGGTGCTCGATCGATCCCAGGCAGGAGGGACTGGCCGCCATGCAGACCTACCTGCGGAAGCTCGGTCGGGTGAATCCCCAGGCGAGCACCGAGCAGATCGTGGCCGGCATGCGGCAGGCGCTGGGCCCGCAGACAGTGCGGGTGGAGGGCGTTCATCCCGCCTCGCATTTTGCGCAGGTGATGGTGGAGGCCGATTACCGGATGAAGCTGATCGGCATCGGGCTGGAGCGTCCGCCGGTGAAGATGAACAGCTGGATCGACCTGACCAGCGCCAGCGGCGTGGCCGCCAACGCCCTGCAGCGCTGGTATTTCATGCCCGATTACCAGTGTGTGCGGATCAGTGAAGACGACCTGGCGATCGAACTGGTGGGCCGGGGCGTGAAGCTCGTTGGTGCTGACGAGGCCGTGCTGCCCGACGGCCGCCGGATGAGTGCCAATCGGCCTGATCGGGCGAGCAAAACGTTCACCGAAACGTTCACCCGCAAATATCCCGATATCGCCGCCCGCAACCCGGTGTATGCCCAGCTACGGAATCTGATCGATCTGTCGGTGGCTGCCGCCTATCTGCAGGAGCACGACGCCTACGGCCGCACGCAATGGTCTGCCGAGGAGTTGCGGAACGAGCAGGTCTACTCGATCGAAAAGCTGATTGCCCCGCTCGAAGTGGAGCCGGCCATCCATGCTGTGTGGCGCGGCAACCGCCTGCTGACGCCGATCGGCGGCGGAGTTACGCTGCAGCCCCGCATCGCGCTCGATTCCCCCAACCTGCTGATGGATGAGCAGGGAGCTGTTTCCCAGGCCAGAAGCGCGAGCGTGAACCTTCCCGCTGGCCGCTGGTGGTGGGAGTGACGATACGCGAAACATGGGCGTCCGGCCCATTTTCGCTTGGCGGCCTCCGGCCGCACCCAATTTCCCCGGTGGGATTACTTCTGCACGCGTTCGAGGTAGTCGCCGGTGCGGGTGTCGATCTTGATCGTGTCACCCTGCTCGATAAACGCCGGCACAACCACTTCAGCACCCGTCTCCAGCTTGACCGGCTTGGTCAGGTTGGTCGCCGTGTTGCCGCGCATGGCGGGTTCGGCATAGGCAACCAACAGCATCATGTGGTTGGGTGCTTCCATCGAGATCGGATTGCCGTTGTAGAGCAGCATCGAGCAGATCGTGCCCTCCTTGATCCACTTCCAGGCGTCATCCACCTGGTCCTTCGTCAGCTCATACTGCTCGTAGCTTTCGTTGTCCATGAAGACAAACTGCTCACCCTGCTTGTAGAGAAACTGGGCGTCGATGGTGGCGATATCGGCGGAATCGAGCGAGTCACCGCTCTTGTACGTGCGATCCAGAACGGTGCCACGCAGTAGATTCCGCAGCTTGCATTTGTAGAGCGCCTGCCCCTTGCCGGGCTTGACGAAGTTGCACTCGATCATGATGTAGGGGTCGCCGTCGATCTGGACCTTCAGCCCCTTTTTGAATTCGCTGGTGTTGTAGCCTGCCACTATGCCCTCTGTACCCTGTGTGCGCTCGACCCTGTGTTCGCTCGATGCGTTCGTTTTTAGTTTCCGCGTGTTTCCTTCTGCGACACTCGCCCGTATTCTGGGGGTCACTATCGATGGACTCCGGCGGGCCGTTAAGCCTCCCCGCACCGCAGGCCCCTGTCAACGTCGGCTGGGATTGCGGGGGGAAGGCGGGAAAAACGGACCGTTCTCCGCCATTGTGACCCGGCTTTCTGCCCCAGTTGACCCACCCCCCTTACCCGCCCCGGAGCATCGCTGCCGTGCCCACTTCCACTCCTCCAGAGGCGCCTGGTGGGGATCGCGGGGCCCAACCGCGGCCCCCCGCCACCGGCACCCGGTGGCAGCGTGAATTGGCAGAGGCGGTGCGCGATCCCGCTGAGCTGTGCCGGTTGTTGCACCTCGATCCAGCCGTGGCCGCCACCGCCCGGCAGAGCCTTGGCGGATTTCCCCTCCTGGTTCCGCGCGGGTTTGTGGCCCGCATGGAGCCCGGCAACCGCTTCGACCCGCTGCTGCTGCAGGTCCTGCCGGTGGCCGAGGAACTCGTCGAAAGCGCCGGCTACTCGGCCGATCCCCTGGCGGAGCAGGGGTCGCTACGAGCGCCGGGCTTGGTGCAAAAATATGCCGGCAGAGCCTTGCTGCTCGCCACGGGGGCCTGTGCCATCAATTGCCGGTACTGCTTCCGCCGCTCGTTTCCCTATGCCGAGAATGGCGCTACGCAGGCTGGCATGGCTGCGGCGGTTGAGGCCATCGCCAGCGACGCAACCATCTCGGAGGTGATCCTCTCTGGCGGCGATCCCCTGCTGCTCGATGACGACCGGCTCGGGCGGCTCGTGGATTCGCTGGCTGCCATTCCCACCCTGCGCCGGCTGCGGATCCATTCCCGCTTGCCAGTCGTGCTCCCGTCGCGCATCACCGAACGCCTCGTCGAGATTCTGGCCCGTTCGCGACTGACGGCGGTGCTCGTCGTCCATGCCAACCATGCCGCCGAACTGGATGTCTCAGTGGCTCAGGCGGTGCGTCGGTTGGCCGCCGGGGGAACGCTCCTGCTCAATCAAGCGGTGCTGCTGCGGGGTGTCAACGATGCGGTGACCACCCTGGCGGAACTCTCGGAGCGACTGATCGACCTGGGCATCATGCCCTACTACCTGCATCTGCTCGACCACGTGCAGGGAGCGGCTCATTTCGATGTTTCGGAGGAACAGGCTGCGGCACTGCACTCAGCCCTGCGGGCCCTGCTGCCGGGCTACGCCGTTCCCAGACTGGCACGTGAGGTGCCGGGGGAGCCTGCCAAAGTGTGGCTGGGCTAACAGGCTGTGGATACAGTGCAGCATCGCTGGATGCGATGCCCGTCGAACGTGGAAATCCGCGGCGTTTCCACCGGTCGACCAAGTGGACTGTCTTCAACCCAGAGGTGCAGGGATGACTTTTTCCACGGGCTGCTAAGGGCGTGAGGCCCCCTCTCTCCTGTCCGCGACGGCTGGAGTAGAATGCGAGGGTTGCCCACCTAGAAGCACCAAGGGTAGGTATTTCGAGCCTTCTGTTCCGGGCCGGTTGCGGAGATGCGCATGAAAATCCTGATGGCAGTCGATGGTTCCCCAGCCTCGTTTGATGCGGTTGCCTTGGCCGGCCGGCTTCTTGATCCGGCTGTCGATGAAGTGGCGATCTATTTTTCGCCCGCCGAACTGCAGCGCAGGATGCCTTGGGGGGCGTCGCTCGTCGAAGGCGCCAGCGAAGCGCTGTTTGAGGAGGCAACGAAGCGTCTGCCAGCCACGATGGCCCGCACGGTGGAGGCGATCGTCAGCACGAAATCAGCCGCTGTCGGCATCATCGAATCGGCGGCGGGCTGGAGCGCCGATCTGGTGGTGGTGGGGGCCCGCGGTAGCGGTTCGCTGGAGCGGTTGATGCTGGGGAGCGTGTCGCGGGCCGTGGTGCATGGCACCCATCTGCCGGTGCTCGTGGTGCGCAGCCTCCCTCCGGCCGAGAGGGCCCTGCGCGCACTGGTCTGCTTCCATTCGGCAAGTGCCGCTGCAGTGGCCGGGACGCTTGGCAAGATGCACTGGCCGGCAGGAACGCAGGGAGAAGCGATCGGCGTGACCGAATCGCTGCTGGCTGGCCCGTTGCCGGCATGGCTGGAGAAGCGGGTGCGCGATCCCGATACGGCCGCCATCGCCAAGGCCTGGCAGCAGGAACACGATGATGAATTGGTCGCTCTCAAGTCGCGTTTGCAGGAATTCCAACGCACGCTGCCGGCGGCGTTTGGGCATGCCGAGCCGATTGTGGCGCAAGGCAATCCTGGTGAGCAGATCAATGCCCGGGCCAAAGCCGATGGTGTCGATCTCGTCGTGATCGGTCGCACTCCGAGCGATGCTCTCACCCGCTGGATGCTCGGCAGCACGTCGGAAGCGGTGCTGACCCACTCCCACGCCAGCGTGCTGCTGGTTCCGGTGGAGAAGAAGTAGGCCACCCCTTCCCTCAATAAACGCGCCATTATCGAACGCTGCCTGCGGCGTGTGGCGGAGGAATATCAGGGACAACCCGCAGGGCTGGAGAATTTCGCGGTTCAAGACTCGATCGTGCTCAACGTGCAGCGGGCCTGCGAGGCAGCCATCGACATGGCCATGCATGTTGTGGCCAAGCGGCGGCTCGGGGTTCCCCAAGACGCCCGCAGTGCCTTTGAGTTGTGGGCCGTTGAGCGGGTGATCGACCGCGAATTGGCGGATCGCATGAATCTGATGGTTGGTTTTCGGAACATAGCCATCCACGAATACCAACAGCTGCAGATCGGTATCCTCCGGCGCATCCTCGAAGAGCGGCTCGCAGATCTCCCGCGCTTGGCTCGGCAACTCCTCGCTGCGTAACCGCTGTCACGAAGTGAGTGTCCTGAGCATGGCTCCGGTTGCCGGCTATCCCTGGGCCGCCATGCGGGCCACGAAGGCGGCGTAGTCTTTCGGGGTGTCGATGCCCCGGGCGGCATGGTCGATCGCTCCCGCCACAATTGGCAGGCCGGCTTCGATGCAGCGCAACTGTTCCAGGCTTTCCAGGTCTGCCAGCCGCGATTCAGGGAGGCTATGCCAGCCCTCCAGCACGCCACGGCGGTAGGCGTAGAGGCCGACGTGCTGCCAGTAGAGCGGTGGTGTGGAGGTGAGCAGTGAGTCGTGCCATTCCCGCGCGGCGGGCACGGCAGCGCGGCTGAAGTAGAGGGCCCGCCAAGCCCCTGCCACCGCTTGTGTGCCTTCCCGCCAGGGAGTGAGCACCGCCTTGACTGCTGAGGGATCGTGGAGGTCGTCGCGGGATCGCAGGGGGGTCACGAGCGTGGCCACTTGGGCGGTGGGGCAGGCTCTGAGCAGGTCGATGGCGGCGTCGATGCACGAGGCTGCCAGTTCCGGTTCGTCCCCCTGCACGTTGACGATGATTTCGGTGTGGGGAAGGTGAGGCAGGGCCTCCACGATGCGGGCGGTGCCGCTGGGAGCCGCCGGCGAGGTCATCACGGCCCGGCCCCCAAAGGCAGCTACAGCGGCAGCTATCTCGGGACTGTCGGTGGCCACCACCACAGCCGCAGCCTGCGTGGCCCGCGTGGCTGCTCGCCAGGTGTGTTCGATGAGCGTGCGGCCGGTCTGCGCCAGAAGCATCTTGCCGGGCAGTCGCTGGCTGGCCAGTCGTGCGGGGATGACGATCAGAGCCTGAGGCGACTGAGACGATGAGGCTGTCATGGGAGCGATCTTCCGAGGAGAAGGAATGACGAGAACGTGTGTCTCAAGCAGGGGCATGATTTCAGCGGGCCACCGGGAGTCACCAGCTATACTGAAAGGTTGTCGATCAAGTGGCCATGGCAGTCTTTCAGGGAGTTTTTAAATCGTGTGTGGCATCGTCGGCTACGTCGGTTTTCGTCGCGCCTCCGGGCTGATCGTGGAGGGGCTGCGGCGGCTGGAATACCGGGGCTACGACTCAGCCGGCTTGGCGGTTTTGGAGGATGACGGCACTTTAAGCGTGTGGAAGGCGGCGGGGCGGCTGTCGCGGCTGGAGTCGCTGGTGAAAAGCGGCGTGCCCGACAGTTCAATCGGGATCGGCCACACCCGCTGGGCCACCCACGGCCCCCCCACCGATGGCAACGCACATCCCCATCTGGGAGGCAGTGTGAGGGCTGCGGGGGAGTCGGTGGCCGTGGTTCACAACGGCGTGATCGAAAATTACCGCTCGCTCAAAACACGGCTGGAATCCGAGGGCTACGTCTTTCGCTCCGAAACCGATTCGGAGGTGATCGCCCATCTCATCGACAGTTGCCTGCAACGGGCTCTGGCCTGCGCCTCGGTGGTGACAGACGAAGCGGTCGATGGCCCCTATGTGATGGCGGTGCGCGAGGCGCTGCCGCATCTGCGCGGCACGTATGGTCTGCTTGTGCTGTTTCGCGATCAGCCCGAACTGCTGGTGGCCGCCCGACTGGGCAGCCCGCTGGTGGTGGGCGTGGGGGACGGCGAATATTTCGTGGCCAGCGATGCCAGCCCGTTGGCGGGGCATGCCGACAGGATCGTCTATTTGGCCGACAACGAACTGGCAGTGATCACGCCCCAGTCGCTGCGTGTGATCCACCGTGATTCCGGCCGGGTGGAGCCGGCGGTATTCAATCTCGACATGGCGGCGTCTGATGTTTCGATGGGCGACTATGCCCATTTCATGCTCAAGGAGATTCACGAACAGCCGGAAACGATCCGAGCGGCGATGCGCGGCCGGCTATCGCTTGACGACGCCACTGCTGTGTTTGGCGGTCTCAACCTCACCCCCACGCAGTTGCAACGCATCAATCGGATCGTGCTCACCGGCTGCGGCACAAGCTGGCATGCGGCGCTGGTCGGAGAATACTTGATCGAGGAATTCGCCCGGCTGCCGGTGGAGGTCGAATACGCCAGCGAACTGCGCTACCGCAATCCGCCGATCGACGAAGGCACGCTGCTGTTTGCCATCACGCAGTCGGGCGAAACGGCCGACACGCTGGCGGCCTTGCGCGAGATCAAGCGGAAGGGGCATCCGACGCTGGCAATCTGCAATGTCGTCGGCAGCACCATTGCCAAGGCCGCCGACGGGGGCATCTATCTTCATGCCGGTCCCGAAATTGGCGTGGCGAGCACGAAGGCTTTTACCAGTCAGTGCGTGGTGCTGGCGCTGTTGGCGCTCTATTTCGGTCGCCTGCGGCACATGAGCTACGAAAAGGGTATTGAAGTGATTCGGGCCCTGGAGCAGTTGCCCGATATTGTGTCGGAGGCGCTCAAGGCCGATGCGGCGATCCAGAGGATTGCGGCCAAGTATCGCGATGCGAGCACGTTTCTCTATCTGGGCCGGCAATACAACTTCCCGGTGGCCCTTGAGGGGGCTCTCAAGCTGAAAGAGATCAGCTACATCCATGCCGAGGGCTATCCGGCGGCCGAGATGAAGCATGGTCCGATCGCGCTGGTCGATTCCGCCACGCCGAGCGTGTTCATCATTCCGCAGGGAGCTGTCTACGACAAGGTGATCCTCAATCTCGAGGAGATCAAGGCACGCAGCGGGCCGGTGATTGCGGTGGCGAGCCCCGGCGACCGCCGGGTGCTGGACCTGGCTGATGATGTGATCGAGATTCCCCAGACGGTCGATTTTCTGCAGCCAATTGTGGCGGCGATCCCGCTGCAACTGCTCGCCTACCACATTGCCGTGCTGCGGGGCTGCGATGTCGACAAGCCGCGCAATCTGGCCAAGAGCGTGACGGTGGAATAGGGGATTTCTGCCCGCCTGCGGCAGATGAAGCCAGCCCGGCATATCCGATAAAACAGGGGCCAGTCTTGCGTCGGCCGGTGGGGCTGGTAGGCTATTTTCTCGCGCCGCTTTGAGCGGTCCACTCGCCCGAGTGGCGGAATTGGCAGACGCGCAAGATTCAGGTTCTTGTCCAGGTAACTGGGTGGAGGTTCAAGTCCTCTCTCGGGCATTTCTGTTTGGCCGGCAACTCTTTCCCCCGGCTGGGTGGCCGGTTGTTGCGGCGGCTCCATCTGGCTGATTCGGGCGGCGTTCCCGGAGGTGCCTCCCCGGTGGCTGCTGGCTGGTGCTTGCGAGCTTTTGCAACGCTCTCTGCCAGCCCCGTCGCAGGCAGCTATCGGGCACCTTGTTCTCAGCCTGCCAGTGCCACGCTGGTCGATTTGCCGCGGATCCAGGCGATGTCGCTTGGAGTATGGGCCGCGTGGCTCGCTCAGTAATCGCCCGGCAGATTTTCGCCCCCGGCACGAGTCGAGAGCGATTTCCACAGGCTGCCATCAATGCCGTTGGCGATGGAGCGGACGCTGCCGTCCATGAAGGCCGACGACACAATGCCGGCGTGATAGCTGCGCGACGTAACGGCGGCGTAGGTCGCGGTTGTGGTGCTCAGTCCCTCGCGGCTGCCACAGATGTCGATGTCGTATGTGACGCCGTCGGAGTGTTGATAGGGAACGAAGGTGTTTGGTGGAAACGCGGTCGTGAAGCCAGTCTGGAGCGTGCGTCCACAGCACCATTCGGTATGTCCCGTCTCGGCAAACTTGGCCGGATTGACAAGGGCTGTTGCTGTCGCCGGTGAATCTGGTGGCGGGTCGGAAAGGTTTGCGATGTCCTGCGATCTGGGGTTGAACGCCTTGATTTCGGAGATCGCCAGCGTCTTCCCGAGTCCGTCGGAAAAGGCTTTTGCAGCGAGTTTCGCAAACGGTGCGAAGGCCGTGCCACCGTCTGTTTTGGTCGCCGGGTCGTACACCTTAAAAATGCCTGTACACAGGCCGTACGAGAGCGGAAAGTGCTGAGCCACGCCGGCTGAATCGAGTCTGGATCGGCTGTTGATCTCGTTTGGGCAGATAAGAACTTCGACCTTCATCGCCGCCACGCCGTTGGGGGGAAAAAGGTCCTTGTTCACCTTATCTGCATAGGTCTTCGAGAAATCGATTCTTTGGAAGAGCGCATCTCCCTCGGCATACGGAAGGAGCCGTGCTTGTCCGGACCAGGGTTCCGATGCAGTCGAGACCGCCCACGACGAGGGAGGGAAATATGTGTTGGCAGTTTCGAAGTTGTGGAGGCCGATTCCCAGCTGCCGCAGGTTATTCTGGCAGGAGATTCGCCGGGCGGATTCACGAGCTGCCTGCACTGCGGGGAGCAGCAGGCCGACGAGCGTGCCGATGATCGCGATCACCACCAGCAATTCCACGAGCGTGAATCCGGCGGGGCGAGTCACGGCGCGGACTGTGGATCGGGATCGGAAACAAAGTCGGAGGCGCCTGTTCAGCGAGCAGATCATCGAAGGAGACCCTCTTCTGGCTTATTGAGACAGAGAATCATTATCAATAGAATCTCATTATAGGCATCCCGTTTTAGCGGTCAAGTTTCTTTTCTAGCGAATTCGGCCCGGTTGCGGTGCTCTTTGGGCCGCCAGTCGCCCCGGTTGCTGGCCGCTGGCGGGGGGCCTGTCATCGAAGGAATGCTCCGGTGCCGCATCAACCGCTGCAGGTTTTTGGGTTGATGGCAGATGCATCGGGGGTGGCAAAAGCCCTCCGGAAAACGTGGAAACTGGAGATGTGGCAGGCTGGCATGTGCCGCTGGTCGAGATGGCAGGGCTGCCGCGTTATTCCGCTCTCAGCGGCGCCGATCAGCCCCCTGCGGCCGAATTTCCCGAATGAATCTGCTGTCTCCTTTGAGCGCGGCGTCAAGGCAGTACTGAGATACATCCTCCCAAGGATAGCTGCCGAGGCGTTCGCCTGAGGCTTGGTAAAACAGCAGGATAGCCCGCACGTCAGAAAGGGTGAGCACGTTTTCCCCCCATGCCGGAAGTGGGCACCGCCGCTTACCGTGGACAGCGCAATGGTTGCGAAAGTGCATCACCACATCAGACCTGTCCTTCACGTTGGGCAAACCAGCAAGCCAGTGCCTGAAACCCTCGCCATAAACATCACGAGTCTCGACGCAAAAGCGGTCGTTGAAACCACACGCCTTCGCCAATCCACCACATGGCTTTTTGAGCATGACGAACGTCGGCCCCCGAGGCTTGGCCATCATGCGTAATGCTCGTTCGACGTCGGCTGCGGTTGCGAATAGCTGATGAGGGCATTCTTCAAGTTCGAGCGTGAAACCGGGCATGTGAGGTCTCCGTATCAGAAATAAGTGTGGGCGCGGCTGGTTTGCCACCGTCTGCCGTCGTGGTTGGCAGGCTGGGGAAATCTGCAAACGCATCGCCCGGTTTTCCAATCATGATTATCATCTTGCGTCAGTCGCCTGTCTGCTTGCCGGAACAAACTCTTTGATAGAATCGTGCTTCGCTGTACACGGATACTCGCTCGACACATCTCTCCACGAATACCCTCGATGCCGCTCGCCAGTAGCGGCGTAATGCAGCAGGGCTTCCTTCACGTTCTCCCAGCCCAGCACGTCTGCTGCGTCGATCTTATAGGGGCAGCTCCGCGGCCGGTGAAGGCCACGGCTGCATTTGGCGTAGAAGTAGACGGAGGTCTTCTCCTGACTGTCGGACGGCACGCCCGCCCGCCAGTGCAGGAATCCCTCGCCGTACACGTCGCGCGACTCGATCACGTAGCGGCCGTTGGTTCCTCCCGCCTGAGCATACGACCCATCTGGGCCGGTGAGGTTGATGTAGGTCGGCCCCGTCGGCGATCGCAGGCTTTCGATGGCCCGCTCAATGTCGGCGGTCGTGGCACGGCAGACGCAGGGAAGGTTCTCAACTGACAGAGTGAAATGGATCATCTGTTCCTCTCAAGTATGTGATGCCTGACTCGTCACCGCCGCCACGCGGACTGTGATTCTGTGGAGTGCCACCAACTGTGCTCGGTCGTTCTTTTTGCTGAGGTATCCGCCTGCCATCACGAACGCCACCGGCAGCGTGCGCGATCTGGCCCAGTCGAATACGAGTGCCTCCCGCTTGATCAGGTGTTCGCGGGTGATCCCCCGCAGTCCGCCCCCCTCATCGTCCTCAAACGGATCGACCCCAGCGTTGTAGAGGCAGAGGTCAAAGTCTCCTGACTCGTCCAATTGTCGGCAGATTGCCGGGAGCCAGTCGGCCGCCTGCGTCACTACCTGAAGATGTGCGTTCGCCTGCGGAGCGTAGTGGTCGAAACGGTCGACCGAAACATCCCGCTGCACGAGGCGTGGATCGCCTTTGATGAGCGACGCCGTTCCGCCGCCGCAGTGGGCGTCGAAGTCGAGAATCAGCACCCGTTCCGCACCGGCATGAAGTGCCTCACGGGCGGCGATGACAAGTCCGTTGAATGTGCAGAAACCGCAGCCCTTTTCCCGGCGAGCATGGTGCAGCCCGCTGGAGAGGCATCCAGCGTTGCGTCCGGTCTGCAGGGCCTGCTTCGCTGCCGCCACGACGCCGCCGTTGCTGGCCAGAACCGCCGCCAGCAGCGATGCGTCCCAGCGGAAGCCCTGCGACTCTGCCAGACACCCCGGCTCACCGGCCTCAATGGCGCTGACGTAGATCGGATCGTGCGTCTCTTCAACGGTGCCGATGGAAAGCGACTCAGGCTCCTCAATTGCCACTCCATCAATCGGAGAGCGGCTGAGAGACTCCGCAATCCAGGCTGGTTTCTGCAGCGTTTCGAACGAGACACCGCTGGCGACGTAATCGGGTGAGTAGAAAAGTTTCATAGATGATTTCTACGCAGGTCCCGGGAGGCCGGCGCGGACTATGACTCAGTTCCTCATCCCCCTGGCAGGCCCTGGATAAAGTGCCACATCGCTGGAGGCGATGCCTGCCGACCGGGGAAATCTTCGGCGTTTCCACCGGTCGGCAAAGTGAACTGGCTTTCAGTTCAGAGGGGCAGGGATGACTTTTTCCACGGAGAGTGAGAGGGGCACAGATCAGCATTTTCTGGGTTCGATCAACCCAAGCCGAAACACTGTTTTTCAAGCCTGTTTTGTGGGTTTCACGGCCGGCAAAGGCCCCGGTTGCTGGCGGGCTGGCCTACGGTAGGATAGGGTCTCGGGGCTGTAGCTCAGTTGGTTAGAGCATCGGACTTTTAATCCGTTGGTCCTGGGTTCGAGTCCCAGCAGCCCCATTTTTCGTAACCCCCTGTTGCCGCTTGGACTTACGAGCAGTCGAACCACTCGCGCTCGAAGGCTCAGATCGGCCACTGTGAGACGAACTGTTAGGTAGACCGCCCAAAAATGCTGGCGCTGTGGCCCGCTCATATGCAGCCCAAGCCGCGTCGGCTTTCGTTTGAGCGTCGGTGCCCACGTAGAAGCGGAGAGTCGTCTCGATCGACTCGTGCCGCATCAGCTCTTTCAGCTGCGCGGGCATCAGTCTCGCCACAGGGTTTTTCAGTGCGTCAGAGAAATCCGCCAGTTCGCACACGGTCACCGCACGCCGGAAGTCTTCGTGCCCGCGCATGCCGAACGGCGTCGATACCACCGGCAGGCCACGGCTCAGGGAGTGCTGCACCTTCAGGTTCGTGCCGCCGCCCGTTGTCACCGGGTTGATGCCCACGAATCCGGTCACCGCATAGTCATCGAACCGGAACGGATCTGTGTCGACGAACACGTTCGGCGCCAGGCCGATGCCGGTGAACTGCCGACCGCAGGAGCCGTGGACGACGAAAGCGGCGTCGGGCCGGAGTGGGGCCAGTTCATCGAGGATAAACCTCACGGCGGCGCGATTGTGCTCCACGTCGCTGCCGCTACAGACCGCCCGGGATGCATAGGACGCGATCTGCGGAAATCGTTACAGGACCCGCGTCTGATCGGTGCCCAACGGCCGCAGATCGGCAATCCCATTGGGAGCCACGGTGATCTTCCCCGCGTCCACCGGATACAACTCCGCGAACCGTTCTTTGTCCGCCTGCGACACGGCGAAGACGTGCTGACTTCGCTCGAGAAGCGACCTCTCCAACGTAAACACGCGGGCTTTCGCCACCCGCGCCGCCCATTCGCTCCGGCACTCCTGCACCACGTAGTCATGCTCGAAAATATGCGAGCCGTACATGACGTTCGCGGCTGCCGGCAGCCGGCGGGCCAGCGACGCAAACTGGGGATGCTCGAAGTGATAGATGTCGCATCCGCGCAGTGAAGAGGCGGCCAGCCAGCCCAGCCCTGGATGAAACGACGACAAATACTGGTAGGGCAGCGGCCGGTCGGTGAAAAGCAGTGGCAGGACAAAGGGATAGGGCACCTGCCGCAGCCGAAACGGCTCATGCTCGTAAAGAGACGGTTTCTGCCGCGGATGCCACGGGGTGAGGATCGTGACATCGACGCCGGCGCGGGCCAGCGCCCGCGACAATTGCACGCCCCGGATCTTCCCCCCGGCGCTGTCAGGAATCACCGGATAGGGCACAACTTTCAGCAACCGGAGTGGTCGGTCTAACGGCATGAAACGATCTTGTCGACGAGCTGCGGGATATCGATCAATTTCAGCTCCAAGGTCTCGTGCAGACTCATTGCAAGCGCGGCCCGTCCTGCATGTTCGCCGCCGGGCCACCAGAGAGGCCCCGCACGACGGTGTCGAAGGCGTCGCCCGGAAGCGTCTGCGCGTGCCAGATGAAGTGCCGTCGGACACGGCCAACCTCCGCGAGCATTTCCTTCACTCGCTCGGCGGGAATGGACCGCAGGATCTGCTCGAGATGGGGCAGTTGGTCCATCGTCACCGTCACGGAAAACCTCTCAAAATCGATCTGCCCGGGGAATGGTGGAACGAACGAGCCAGGAATGAATACGGGGATCGCGCCGCACAGAATCGTCTCGTAGATCCGCTTGCTCCATGGCGTCCACCCGGCCGGGCACAGACAGAACACGCTGCGATGGAGTTCGCGGAAATACTCCACGGCATCCGCCCGCGATGCGCGGCGATTCTCTCCGCCAAGGGCGAACCGTACTGCCTCGTCCAGCACGATCTCCGGCGCCGGCCGGAGATGCCGGAAAATTTCCGGTCGTACCGCTCCCCACGACCGGCCCCGAAAGTGGATGAGGATGTCCCGCGGCAGGTTTTCAGCAGTCAATTCGTCGATGACGTCCTGCCAGGGGGTGTATCCCGGAATCACTGCGTCATGACCGATCCGAAAGGAGGTCGGGTCTCCCCAAGGACGCGCCTCCACTCCAAGGAACGTGCAGCGACGCACCTGCGGACCGTACCACCGCCAGAAATACCCGCTGTTCGCCCCACGCCCCTGCCCAAAGACGAGCAGGTGGCGCCGCCCCTCCAGCCTTTTCCACGTCGGCTGTGACCGCACGATCCGCATCATCTCGCGAAATCCAAGATGAACGTGCAGTTCGGAGCGATACCGCTGGAGACGCGTCCATCGCGCAGGATTGATCCCGCGATCGTAGGCAAAGGCCGCAAAGTAGCAGGCGGGATAGAACGGGATGAGAAAGAAATCGGCGTCTTCCGGATCAAGGGTTACGAAATCGCTCGTCAGCACATTCTGGTGAAACAGATGCTCCACATACCAGAAGTCGAGACTCTGCGAGGGATGGCGTTGCACTGTCTCCACGTTCAGATGGGGAGGCAGTTGATAGACATAGATCAGCGGTCGTCGCTCTGCCTTGGCATTCTGGTTCTGCATGGAACTGCCCGTCATCAGCATGGCAACGACGCTCCGGATCGGTGAGCCAACCACGTGCCCAGATAGAGAACATGCCAGCTGAGGCCGCCGCTCCAGCACGACTGGCCGCCGAAGTCGATCATGCTCTCCAGCAGCGGGTTCTCCCGGCGTAACCGGGCGATGGCATCGTGCCACGATTGGACGTTGTGGTAGGAGGGTGGCATGCCGAAGCCGCGTTTGGGGTGCGCCATGATGAAAGGCGGCAGTTTCCCCCGAATCTCCTCACGGAAGATATGCTTTGGCGTGCCGCCGGCGCACCGGAGATAGGGCGGGATGCTGGCCGCGAGCCCCGCGAAGTAGGCATTGATCGGCGACAAAGGCTCCAGTTGCGGTCGTAGCCGGTCGTAGGTGGCGAGCAGCGCCTCGCGTGAAGCCCTGAAGTCTGGTTCGATCGTGGCGTAGACCGAGTCGTCGAAGAGTTGATCTCGCAGCGATGCCATCAGGAGCCAGGCCGGCAGCCGCAGCTTTCTGAGCGACTGCGACGGCCACAGGCGGTTGGGCCCCCGGTGCACCAGCGTGGACATCATCCGGTCCACCATGCAGGCGTCCACCGGCTTGGCGGGGTCAAACCAGACCAAGCCGCAGATTCCGCACATGACGTTGACCGCTTCCTGCTGCTGATGCTCAACCAGAGGATCCCCGCTGGCCCGGAGTCTGGTGTCTCGCCGCGGCCACATTACACTTTCGATGAGTGCCGGGCAGGCACCAGCATCGACCACCGCCAAACACTCCGCAAGTCCGGCCAGACATTTTATGAAAGTTCTGGTCACCGGCGCCGCGGGGTTCATCGGCTCGCATCTCAGCGAGAGCATCCAACTGCGGGGAGACCAGGTCTGCTGTCTCGACAGCCTCGATCCGTTCTACCCCAGAGAACTGAAGGAGAAGAATCTTCAGGAGGTCCTGCGGCATGGGGCTGCGGAGTTTATCGAAGCCGACATCTGCGACGCGGAGCGGCTCACGGAGATCTTTCTGAGGTCGAGGCCCGACGCTGTCGTTCACTTGGCCGCCCGCCCCGGAGTGCGAGCCTCCATCCAGTCGCCCTCACTGTATTGTGCCGTGAACATTGGTGGAACGATCAATGTCCTGGAGGCGGCGAGAATGGCCCAGGTGCACAAGGTCGTTTTCGCATCGTCGAGTTCTGTCTATGGAGCCAGCAACCGGGTGCCGTTCCGAGAGGACGATCCACTCCCCCGGCCGGAATCTCCATACGCGGGCACCAAGGCGGCCGCGGAGGACATGTGCCACCTCTTTCACTCGCTGCATGGATTGCAGGTGCAGTGCGTGAGGTTGTTCACGGTGTATGGCCCCAGGCAACGGCCAGACCTGGCTGTGTCGACATTCACCTCGAGCATTGCCGCCGGCCGGCCCGTGCCTCTCTACGGCGACGGTTCGGCGGCCCGCGACTACACGCATGTCTCGGACACCGTCCGCGGCATTCTCGCCGCCTTAGACCATGCAAGCCCGTGGGATGTGTTCAACATCGGCAGCGGCCGCACCATCGCCACGATTGACCTGATTCGCAGCATCGAGGAGGCGATGGGCCGTCGGGCGGTGATCGAGCACCTGCCCCCGCAGCCCGGCGACGTGCCGCTCACATTCGCCGATCCTGACAAATCCCAGGCCGTGCTCGGATACGAGGCCCGGGTGCCGTTCGAGCAGGGGATCCGCGAGTTTGTGGACTGGTTTCGTTCAACTGACGCACAATGTTTCGGCTGAATCAGCCACTGAAGACTCATGCCCGCCAACCAACGGCGACTGGGACCACCATTCCTCTGACGATCATGTCGAGCCATGTGTCGCCATCCAGTTGAGTTCGGCATGGGCCTGGCGGTAATGCTGACACGCAAGACGATGTGCGATGGTCGGCCAGGGTTCGCATGCTCTTCCACGTGGTCGCGGGCGTCAAGGTTCACTGAGGATCAAACGGCCAAGATCTGGCGCACGCGCTGGCCTGGAACTTTTCACTTGATCGGGTGGCCATCGACGAGCTGACCGCGAGGAGGTTGGGACCACGCTGAAGGAATGGAACGGAGGTGCCCTGCCCCCTTGCGCAGCCTCACTTCGAGAGCGAGAATCAGGAAGACGGAGCACCTCGAGGGAATCACACCATGCCATGCGGACAGATTACGGTCGTTTGGGGCTTGGCATGCGCGCTGGTCTGTCTCCCGGCCTGGGGTTTGGCATCTCAGGCGGCTGAAGCCGCCGACCCCGTGCGGGTGAGGAGAATTGGGAACACAGTCGAAATCGATAACGGCCTTGTGCGGGGCCGGTTCACTTCCACAGCAGACGGCGTTGAGCAGGAATACGATGCCCGCCGCGGCAGCGACTGGGTGCTGGCGGCCAAGGCATACAGGCCAGCGAAGCGGTCGATCGGCGGAGACTCAAGCAACGGCATCCCGCCGCTGTACGACACCGCGGTCGATCCAGACCACCGGGTGCTCGTCAGCGAGTGTCTCGACGAAGTCGCTATAGAAGACAAGGAGCAGGGGCGGTCGACCGTCATGCTCCGGGGCCAGCGTGGCGACACGACAGTAGAGCAGACGGTCGAGATCCGCTCTGGCGAACGCTCGATACACATTTCCGCCCGGGCCACGCTTGAGGCAACGCCGCCCCGACTCGAATATCTGCTGCTACCAATTGTCGCAGCCATTGTCGGGCGGCCTGAGAGCAGCCACGCGCCCTCCTACCAGCCGACGGCGAACAGCATCGTCGGCGACCGGGTGTTCTTCTCGCCTCTGGCATCCGTCCAGCAGGAGTCGCTCTTTGTGGGAGTTGTGCCCGACGTGGAGCTTGCCAACCGATACGCGGTGTTTGCCGCCGGGGCGCGGCAGCATCCCGATTCAAACTCCTTTCCGGTGGTCGTCGATCCGGGGCAGGTGACGATGCCCACAGGGCTTTCGCTGCTCCTGCCACAGACCGCAACAGGGAGTCCGATCATTGGCTTCGGCCTCATCGACTCAATCGTGCACCAGCACGTCTGGTTCGAGCATCCGCAGACGCCAGGGGCGATGGTTCGTGAACTCTCGAGCAAAACCTTGGTGATCGGGCTCGACCTGCTCCTCGACGCCGACGCCCCCCGGTTCCGCGGCCACGAGGCAGCCGCCCGCCATCTCTGGAAGCGATTCGGGCACGACACCTTCATGCGGCCCCGGCCGCAGGCCCTGCCGCTGGCTGAATATGCGGCAGAATGCTATCCGGCGCATGCCGCCTATCAGGGCTACGAAGTGGTGGGCGAGACCCTGCGGCATCGCGATCTCCCGCAGCATTCGGAATTGCGCTGCTGGCAGGAATGGGAGGCAGATGGCACGCCCGTGGGCGGTTTCAGGCTGCATGCCCCGCAGTGGTTCGACTTCATCGCCTATCTCGGCTGGTGGAACAACGCCTGCGACGCGACCGGGCTGCACATCTGGGGAACTCGAACCAACGACCCCGGGCTCGTTGACAAGGCGCGGCGCATCGTGAGCCTCGCCGTCTCGGCGCCACAGAAAGGCGGAATCTTTCCAGGGATCTACGACCTCCGCGGAAAACGTTGGATCCGGAGCCTGTGGGCGCCGCCGCGCGATGGCTACGACCCCAGCCGCCGCGACGCATACTGGAATTGGACTGAAACCGCTGCCTACCAGACGGCCGCAGCCAGTGTCACGGCTGGCTACCTGATGCACTATCGCCGCAGCTGCGAGAACGACCCGCGGATCCTCCCCTTTGTGAGTCGTTACGGCGACTTCCTCGTAGCGGCGATGGGCGAGGATGGTTGCGTGCCAGCCTGGTTCGACGCCAGCTGCCAGCCGCTGCCGAGCCTGGCGAAAAACGCCGATGGCGGCAGCCACGCCTGGGTGCTGGCGGAACTGTTCATGGCCACGCGGGACAATCGCTACCTGACCGCCGCCAGACGGGCGGCCGCGTATCTGGAACGCGAGGTGCTGCCGCAACGGCGCTGGACCGACTTCGAGACCCTGTATTCGTGTGCCATCAAACCGGAAACATTCCACGATGAGCGCACGGGGCAGGGGCCCTGCAACACGATGTCGATGTCGTGGGCACTTCAGGGCTTCCTCGCCCTGCACGAGGCGACAGGTGAGCGACGGTTTCTCGAGGCCGCTGAATCGGTTGCCGACTTCGCGTCGCTGTTTCAGGCGGTGTGGGCTCCGGATTTCGTGGTCACGGCCTATCCATTTGGAGGCGTCTCGTCACAACTCGGCGACGCTGACTGGCTCGACCAGCGGGCCCACCGCTTTGCCGACCCGTTTGTGCGGATCGGGCTGTTGATGGGGCGAAACGACCTCGTGGAGCGCGGCGTGGCCGCGGCTCGGTCGTCGCTAACGCTCACGAGTCACCCCCGGCACCGCGCCAACGACATCTACACGCACACCGACTTTCCCACAGGCCTTGGGCCCGAGAACGTCGATCACGAGGGGTTTCCGCAGCGGCCGCTCAGTTCGGGGCCGAGTTGGGGGGCCGTCGGTGGCCTCGCGGGTGCGGCCCAGCTGCTCGACCGGCTGGAGGGGGCCACCATCGATGTGGAACGCGGCATCGCCGTGGGCGTGGATGGCGTTGTCGTGAGGCGGGTGGAGCTTGAGGCCGGAACGCTGCGGGTGTCGCTGGAGAATTCATTGGCCGCGCTCCCTGTACCGTACGATTCCCCGTGGGAGATCGACCTGCGCCTCGCCGGCCTCCCGGAGGGCGAGCACGACCTTGTCATCAACGACCAACCCCCCACGCGGCTTGTGGTCGCCGCCGTAACGCCCACCAAGGTGAGGCTCCGCATTGAGGGGACGAGCATCTCAATCGTTGGGAAACCAGATCAGCCGTAGCCACCCGCCGCGGGGTTCGCGGGGCGTTTTCAGCCGCGGTCACAGTTTCGCCCACCACGGCGACAAAAAAAATACTTATCGACATGTCGGAATAAGACGATATGATTAGGGTGGTCAGCAGCCGTGCCGGCCACACTGCCCGCAGGAGCACCCTGATCATGATCGATGCACAGCGGAAAAAGCGGCGGGCTCCCCAGCTCACGAGCTTGGAAAGCCTCGGTCAGGCGGCCGAATGCCTGCGAACGCTCGCCCACCCGCACCGCCTCCGGATCGTGCAGATGCTCCTCAGCGGCCGCTACACGGTGGGCGAACTTGCCGACGCCTGCGAAATCCCCAGCCACATGGCCTCGGAGCACCTGCGGTTGATGCAGCGGTGCGGATTTCTCGACGCGGAGAAGCACGGTCGCTACGCGTACTACACGATCGCAGAGCCTCATCTGGCGAGCATCATGAGCTGCATTGAGGCGCGATTCGGTGGTGCGAAGACAGCCTCTGCCGCAGCACCACCGTAGGATTCCCCAGCCCCAGCGAATAACGCCACCCCATTCCCCACGTTCGTTCCTCACATATCGACCTATCACGACACTACGAGTAGTACCCCGATTTCCTTTTTCCTCCGGAGGACTTCCCCATGCCCGCCACGATCTCTCCCACAGCTCTCAACGAACTCCGCCGCAATGGTGGGAAAGTGACGCTGATCGATGTGCGCACCCCCGCCGAATTCGGCGAGGTGCATGTCGACTTTGCCCATAACATCCCGCTCGATCGGCTCAACCCGCAGGAGATCACCACCGCAGCCGCCGGCGGTCCCGTTTACTTCGTCTGCAAGTCAGGGGGGCGCAGCCAGAAGGCGTGCGACATGCTTCTGGCAGCAGGTGTCAGGAATGTGATCAGCGTCGATGGAGGAACTGCCGCCTGCGAAGCTGCCGGGCTGCCTGTTGTGCGGGGACGGAAAGTGATGGCGCTGGAACGGCAGGTGCGGATCGCCGCCGGGGCACTGGTGGCAGTTGGCGCGGCGCTGGCGGGTTTGAGTCCCGATCCGATGTGGCAAAGGATTGGAGCAGGACTGGCCGGCTTCGTGGGATGCGGGCTGGTGTTCGCCGGGATCACCGACACCTGCGGGATGGGGATGCTGATTGCCAAAATGCCTTGGAACCAGGTCAGCCGGTCGGCCGCCACCTGTGCGCGGGCACTGTTCCTCGGGCTCCTGCTGGGGGCCCTCTCCGGCGCCGCCCGCGCCGAACATACGCAGGATTCGCTCGATACCGTCAAGCAGGCTCTGGCCCAGCAGCAGGCCGTGATGCTCGATGTGCGCGAGCTGGAGGAGTGGCAGGCCGGTCATCTCGCCGGAGCGGGCCTCCTGCCGTTGAGCGTGCTGGAAAAGGGGGGAACCCTGCAGGCGTACGCCCAGGTTCTGCCGAAAAACAAAATCATCTACTGCTACTGTCTCGCCGGTGGCCGCTGCATGGAGGCAGCCGCGATTCTTCAGCCGCTCGGGTACGACGTCCGGGCGCTGCGGTCCGGCTATCCGCAATTGGTGAAGGCGGGCTTTCCATCCGTCATCGGTAAGTGACGCCTTTCCTGCCAACTCTCCGTGTGAAAAGTCATCCACAGCCCGCGAACACCCATCCGGAATCCACGTCATGAAGATTCAGCAGTATTATCTCGCCTGCCTCTCCCACGCCTCATACATGATCACCGACGAGAAGTCGAAGACCGCCGCGGTGGTCGATCCGCAACGCGACATCGATCAGTATCTTGCCGACGCCAAAGCGGGTGGCTACACGATCAAGCACGTTTTTCTGACCCATTTCCATGCCGACTTCATCGCCGGCCACATCGAGCTTCGCGACAAGGCCGGGGCCACGATCCATCTCGGCAACCGGGCTCAGGCCGAATTCGCCTGCGTCCATATGAAGGAGGGGGACACGGTTGAGTTTGGCGACGTGCGGCTGGAGATTCTCGAAACTCCCGGGCACACCCCCGAAGGCATCTCGATCCTGGTCTACGATCTGGCCACCAGCAGCACAACCCCGCTGGCGGTGCTCACCGGCGACACGCTCTTCATCGGCGACGTGGGCCGGCCCGATCTGCTGGCGAGCATCGGCGTGACGGCCGACGAACTGGCCGACATGCTCTACGACAGCATCACCGAAAAACTGGTGAAGCTGCCCGAGGCCACGCTCGTCTACCCCGCCCACGGCGCCGGCAGCATGTGTGGCAAAAGTCTGTCCAAGGAAACCGTCTCCACGATCGGCGAGCAGAAAAAATTCAACTACGCGCTTCAGCCGATGAGCCGGGCGGCGTTCAAAAAAATCGTCACAGCCGACCAACCCGAGGCCCCCGAATACTTCGTGCACGACGCAATCCTCAACCGCCAGGAGCGGGCCTCGCTGGCCGAGTCGATGGCCACAAGCTTCAAGGGCCTCACGCTTGCTGACGTGCTCTCCCTGCAGGCCTCCGGTGCGCAGATTCTGGATGTTCGCGATGGCCTCGATTTCGAAGGGGGCCACCTCAAGGGCGCCCTCAATATTGCTCTCAACGGGAAGTACGCCACCTGGGCCGGATCGATGCTCTCCCGCGACCGGCCGATCGTGGTGATCGCCGAGGAAGGTGGGGAGGAGGAAGCGGTGATGCGGCTCGGACGGATCGGTTTTGACAATGTCGGTGGTTATCTGACCGGGGGCATGAGCGCCCTGTCGAATCGCGATGATCTCGTCGAACGCACCCCCCGGATCACGGCACCGGCACTGGCCGAATGGCTCTCAGGCACGCGCCGCGATATTGGGCATGCCCCGACCGTGGTCGACGTGCGGAGTGAGGCGGAGTATGCCGGTGGCCACATCGCCGGCAGCAGCAATATCCCGCTGACGCATCTGGCCGCGCGGTTCGGTGAGATCCCCGCCGACAGACCGGTGGCGGTTCACTGTGAGGGTGGTTACCGCTCCGCGATTGCCGCCAGCCTCCTCCAGCAGCTCGGCCGCCAAGACGTGCACGACCTGGTGGGGGGCTACAAGGCATGGCTTACGACCAGCTTGCCAGCCTCTTCCAGCAGCCCGCTCGCAGACGGCGAGCCCACCACGCTCCACCCTGGAACGCCATGATGGCCGCGTTTCCCGCCACCTTTCGGCTGACTGAGCGGAGGTCTCTGCGCGTGGCGCTTACCCGGCTGGCGGTGGTGGTGGAAGCGGCGGGAGATTCCCGCTTTCGCCAACCTGGCCTTCGAGAATCGCGCGAATCGTCGGTCCCAGCACCTCGCGGGCCCCCTTGGGATTGAGATGATCGTCGTCGAAGTACCAGAGCAGTCCTGCTCGGCCGACCCGGGAGCGATCCTCGCCGTTGAAAAAGGGCAATGACAGATCCACGATGTGAAGCCGGGGAGAATTCAATCCAGCGATCGCCTCGTGAAACGAATGCATTCGGCGGTCGTGAGTCGCCCGGTCGATGCCGAGCACAGAAGGATTTTCCCCTGACCAGTAGGCCGCAATCGTGCGTTCGCGGGGGGTCTGCGGCTGATAGGGCACCTCCAGCAACACCCACAGCGTTGCATCGGTCTGTTCACAGAGCCGAACCACCTCCTCCACATCCGTCCGAATCGCGGCGATCGCCTGCGTATTGAGGGAGTCTGCAGTGCTCCCCGACGCCTGGAAGGGGAGATCGCGAGAATCGTCCGGAATGAAATCAGGCATGTATCGCGACCAGCGAGCGCAGAGAAGGATCTGCTTTGGTCGGTGTTGTTTCACCCAGGCGGCGACGCTGTCATACCAGTCGGAATGGGCTGTGGTGTTCTGCTTGACCGCCTCCAGATGGCCAGGCAGGGGGAGCGTGGTACGCCTCAATGCCGCTTTGCCCGACAGTCCGAGTTGGCTCGCCTCGAAGTCGACAACGGAACTGAGAGCCATGCCATGGCTATCACCGAAGAGCAGAAAGCTGTCTGGGGAGGTGGCATCTTTGGCCCCGATCGCCTGCAGAGCAAACCCCTCGGCGGATGAGCCGGACGGCTTCCATTCCCAGTTGAGCGGGAACTGTTCCGCGTGCAGCGGCTCCAGAACCCTGCGCGGAAAACGGCTGGGAAATCCGCCGTAGCGCCGGATCAGCCCGAAGCACCCGAGTATCGCAAGGGAGGCGAGGATGGCTGACCACACGATCCGCCTCCGCGCCAGCGGTGTGACCGCGGCGCGGCAGGGCCCCTCGATCCAGCGATAGGAAAGATAGGAGATCACCGCCAGTGATGCCATCGCCGCCGCGGCCAGTGGCGGCGTCAAGGTGGGGCCCACGCTGTAGCGGAGCAGAACGAGCAGGGGCCAATGCCACAGATAGATGGAGTAGGACATCCGGCCGATGATGTTCAGCACAGGGGCCTCGAGCCAGCGGCTGATGGTCGATCCGGTTCCTCCACCGGCGGCGATCACGGCTGCCGCTCCAAGGCACGGTGCGATCGCATTCAGACCGGGGAACAGCGTGCGGTGATTATAGAAAAAACAGGAGTGCGCGATCATGAGTAGGCCCGCCAGCCCAAGAGTTTGCCGGCTTTTTTGGCCCTGCGGAAGCAGCTGTGGGGAGAGCGCCAGAATTGCACCCAAGAGCAGTTCCCAGGCACGGAATGGCAGCAGAAAGAAAACCGCCATGCGGTAGTGCTGGATGAAGAACAGACTTGCCAGGAAGCTCGCCAGCCCCAGTGCCGACAGCACCCCCACACGCCATCTGGAGCCCAGCGGCCACACGAGCATCATCACCAGAGGCAGGAAGATGTAAAACTGTTCCTCCACCGCGAGGGACCACATATGGAGCAGCGGATTGAACTCCGATTCAGTGCCGAAGTAATCGGCGCCGTTTCTCCAGGCCCGGATGTTGGCCACCATGAGGACTTGCGCGGCGGCGTTTGCTCCGAGCTCGTTCAGGTCGGCCGGCAGAAGCGTCCTCCAGCCAATGGCGAGAGTAACGGCAGTGGTGACGAGCGCCGCGGGTAAGATCCGCCTGATTCGGCGGTCCCAAAAAGCAGCCAAAGAGAATTTTCCGCTATCCAGATCTGCGGCAATGAGCCGCGTGATCAGGAATCCGGAAATGACAAAAAAAACATCGACTCCGACAAAGCCGCCGGGAAATCCCCAGCCCGTGTGAAAAAAAACAATCACCAAGACGGCCAAGGCACGGAGCCCGTCGATGTCGGAACGGTAGGCAGTCTTGGCCACGAACGTCTCCGGAGAACCTGTCGCCAGGGCTTCAAAAGGACCCCAGACCACGGGATGTGTGAGGAGGTCGCAGTTCGGAAGCTGTGTTTCGCGTAAGGTTTTGGATAGGAATCGACGGCGAAAGAGTACAGCGAATTCGAGCAAATGGAATTGGTCTTCCGAGGGGGTCGGATGTGCCGATTTGCAGGGAGAGAGAAAAACCGGCAATTCACCCGGCAAAAGCCCGATGGGAAACGCCCTGGCGGCTTCAGCCGCGGGCTGTGGGGGCTGGCCCCTCAGTCGATCCGCTCGAAGTCGGGCAGCGAAAAGGTTTTGGCGAAGAAGGCCTCAAGAGGCGCATAGAGCCGGAAGTAGACAAACCAGCCGTCTTCGTTCACTGTTCTCAGAAAGTTGCTCTCGAGTCCGGCCGGAGGGGTGGCGCCGACGTAGAGATCGATGGTGCCGTCGCTGTTGCGCTGCAGGTCGGTCAGGCGGCTGTCGAGATTGACGCTGCGGATCTCTGTGCCGCCATTATCGTAGGGACGACGGGTGTTCTCGCTGTAGAGCGTCAGGGCCCAAAATTGGCCCACCGGCACGTCCCGCGGAACGCGCAGCGTGTAGGTGGCGTCTGCCCGCAGCGTCCGCCCCTCGCTGTCGCGCTTGGTGGTCATGTAGATCTGCCCGGCACCGATCTTTGGATTGACCATCCCCTCGCTGCTGGTCACCGCCTCGTAAAACCAGGTGGTACGCTCGTCGAGTTCTACCCGCGTGGCGGTCTCCTGCGGGATCGTGAAATCGAAGCTCTTGTACCACTGGGTACCGGGCCAGAAGGGCTCCGCATAGCGCGGGTTCACCTGCAGGTTGCGGGCCATCAGTTCCCCCATTGCCCCTCCCCGCAGCAGAATCTGCCGCTGGCGAGCGTCGGGAGCAAATCCCTTTCCTTTGGCAATGCCCAGCGGCAACAGCAGGGCCATCCAGGCTTTGTCGACCGGGCGGACAGGCTCTTCCTGCAGAACGTCGGCCAGAATTTTCCAGTAGTCAATGCCCCGCGGGCAGGTGGCGCTCCATTCCAGATCGCGGTCTTCGATGAACCGACAGGAAGTGAGTGGGCCGCCGTGGCGACCCATCTTCAGGCTGGAAGTGAACTGCGCATAGAACTCGGGATCGGGGTCGAGAATCCGCAGTCCGATCAGGACGTTGTTGGTGGGTGACTGAAAGACATACGCACCGGGCTGCTGGTATTTCGCCGGATCCTCCTCGGGTCCGACGAAAATAAACGTTCCCCCCTGCCCCTGATCGGGGCCGGTCAGGCCAGCGTCAGTCAGAGGACGCTGCCAGAAATCGAGGAAGCCACCGGCCGTTTTGCCGGCCGGGTATTCCACCACTAGCGGTCCATCCCGCAAGCTCGAAAAGCAGAGGATGTAGGGCGTGGTGAGATTCCCCGTGACGATGCCCCGCTTCTCTTTCAGCGATCGCAGCACCACGAAATCGTTCGCCCCGGTGGCGCTGAAGGCCGCTCTCTGGCGATCCCGCCACGTGGCCATACTCACCAGCGGATGGCACCACATATACGATTGCACGGCACGCTGGTAATCCATCTCGTCAAACAGCCGTCGGGAGTCGGCGTCGCTGAAATAGCTGTCGGCAAGTGCGATCTCTCCGATCGGCGTCTGGATCAACTCATTGCCGGCGAGCGTGGCGTTTTCCAGTGGAACGGCGGTGTGCGCTGGTGGTTGCGGGGCGGAACGCGTCATCGCGGAGTTTTCTCCGAGGGTTTGCAATGCGTGAAGGGGGGCTTTCACGGGAAAGTGTGGGGGGCGGGAACGGCAGGCTTCTCCCCCGGCTGAAAGGTATCGATATACACAAGATCGGCGACTGAGCCCTCGTCTGTCCAGAAGCGGGCCCGGATCGCGTAGAGCTTGTTGTGGTCGACAACACAGGCGAAGGGTTCGCGGTATTTCACACCCGGATTGAGCTGGTAGCGTCCCTGCTGGAAATCCTCGCTCGTGGCCAGCAGATTGCGCTTCTGCAGGAGCGTGGTGGGGTTGCCGTCGCCGGCCGTCCAGTCAAACCAGGGAACCGCTGGATCGGCTTGAGGATCCGCTTCCGCCGTGGCCGGAGGTGCGACTGCGGCAGGGCTCCGCTCCAGGGGCCGGATCTCCACGATCGAGATCTCGAGCCCCAGATCGTGGTCGGCCGATTGCCGGGGAAACTTCGGCCTGATCGCCACCTTGCCGATGTTCTGCATGAAGACATCGACGTTGAGCAGAACCTTTCCTTCCCGCAGCGGATGTACGCTCGGCGAAATCGTCACCACCATCGTGGGATCGTGCGTGCGTTCCACCGTGAAGTTGGTGTAGGTCCACCAGGCGGCCACCAGCAGGGCGCTGCCTCCGAGCACCTTGCTGACGAGATCGACCCACAGTTGGATCAGTTCCAGCCGGGGGCGGTCGATTGAGCGAGATGGCATCCGTTGCGTTCCCGAGGCCGGAAGGGGACTTTTATGAGCAGGCTGTGGAACAAGTGGTCAGCCGTGGATCGGCGGAAGCTTGAGCAGGAACTGATTCTGATCCGATTCATTCCGCTGGCCGCGGGTGGGGGAGTAGTCGTAGGTTTGCGCGGTGCCGTCGGGACGCATTTCGATCAGCCGCAGCCAGCCGTCGCCCCCCTGCGGCCGAAACTGAAAGTTGACGAGCGTCTGCGGAATGCCGCGGCCGTCGGCGGCAGGGGAGGTGAGGCGACCGAGGCCATCAGGCCCCACATGCCCGTTGATGGTAAGGATGAAGTTTCCGTGGCGCGACACCAGATTCCGCCACAGATCCTCGCCGTCAGACACATCCTGGCCACTGGTTTTGGCCATCTTATAGGAGTGTGGATTGGACGACTGCAGGGAGCCGAACTGCCTCCAGTCGTAGCGCGTGTTGTCGTGGTAGACAAAGGCATGCGTCAGCAGCACGATCTCGTGCCCCCGGTGAGCCCCCGCCACCTCATTCGCCCAGCGCACGACATCGGCCCGGGGGCCGAACTCAAGGCCGAGGATGAGAAACTTCCGCCCCTCCGCCTCGAGCAACTGATACGTGTTCTCCAGCCGGTCGGGCTCGCGGTCGTAGCTGCCTCCCCACTCTTTCCGCCGCCGCAGATCGGCGATCGAGAAATAGTCGTTGAGGCGTGTTGTGCGGTCGCTCCCCTTTCCACCGGGGCCGTAGTCGTGGTTGCCCGGCACCATGCAGCAGGGAATCTTGGCCGCAGTGAGCACCCGCATCGAAGCTTGAGCGTTTTCCCACTCTTGAGCGGTGTTGTTGTTGGTGATGTCGCCGAGATGAAACACGCCGGCGATCCGCCGCTGCTGCCGGTTGGTGGCGATCCAATTCGTTTGGGCGGTGAATGTTTGGGGAAAATTCTCGGCGTAAAACTGCGTGTCGGGCAGCACTGCGAAGGTGAAGGCACCTGGGATCGGCAGGGGCGGTTCCCCGGCAACCAGCACGCCATCGGCATAGGGATCAGGCTTCGCCTTGGGGGCCGGCGGGGCGTCCACCTGCTGCGCCCAGGCGGGCGCGAGGAGGGAATAGGCCAGCGTGGTGCCGCTGGTTTCCAGCAGCCTGCGGCGTGAAAACTCCATAGCAGATCCCTTTCCTCAAATTCCTCAAAAATCCCCGAACGTCAGAGCGCTTCGATGGCGACAGTGAGCGACTCGAATCCCAGTGGGCGATCGTAGGCGGCGGTGCGTTCTATGCGCGGGTGTGCCTCAAGCACCCGAATCTTCCTCACGCGCTGGCAGCAGAGTGCAAGGAGTGCTCGCACCACCGTGCGCGAGTGGGCCGCTCCGAGGCAAAGATGCGCCCCGAATCCAAACGAGACGTGGGGATTCGGCTTGCGATCGAGGCGGATTTCCTCAGGCGCCTCAAATGCCTGTTCATCGAGATTGGCCGATGCCCATCCAAGGGAAACGCGGTGGCCCGCCGCCACATTCACGCCATGCACCTGAGTTTCCACCGGGCAGACCCGCCCAATGTGCGTCAGTGGCATGAACACGCGGAAAAATTCCTCGCTGGCATGGATGATCCGGCCGGGATCTTCGCGGAGAAATTCGAGCGCCTCGGGGTGCGTTGCCAGATGGTGGATGACGCAGGCGACGGTGTGGATGATCGTGTCGCGGCCACCGGCGAACGTGAGATTGGCAAACCCCATCATCTCCGCGCGGGTCAGTGGGCGTCCGCGGTAGGTCGCCTGCGTCAGGAGGCTGAAGAAATCATCGCCAGGATTGGCTTCTGCCCTGTCGAACTGGGCTTGATGATAGGCCTCGAGGCCCGCCCCCTGATTCCCGCCGGCGCCGTGGAAGACATGGATTCCCCAGCCGATCCAGATTTCGGCTTCCGACTGCGGCAGATTGAGCAGCACCGCCAACGCCCGCGATTGCAATGGCAGTGCAAAACCATTGACTACCTCGAGCGCATCGCAGGCAAACGCCTCGCGGAGCATGTCGTGGACGAGCGTTTCGATGCGGGCCTGGAATGCCGGCTCCCTGGCCCGCAGAAAAAAGGGATCGACCAGCTTTCGGTAGTCGGTGTGCTCCGGGGGATCGACCTCGATCGGCAGTTGCCGCATCGTGCGGAGATCCTCTTCCGAGGGCACCGGCACGCGAAACGGCGCATCGGAGCTGAAGGTTTTCCAGTCCTTCGCAGCCCGCCGCACATCTTCGTGGCGCAGGATCATGAGGATCTCCTCGCTGCCATACGGGCAGGAGAGAACCCCGTCGGTCTGCCGCTTCTCGCGAAAGGGATCGGGGAGATTGTGCATGATGTGTGGCATCCCCGGCGGAAACCTGGCTGGAGTGGGAGTCTGCTCAGGGGAAACTGGGAGGTGGCTTCGCCGCAAAAATTGTATCCTCTTCGCTGCGGGCTCGATACGGTTGGGAACCATCTCCCCTGCCGACGGACAGAAAGAACCTGCCTCCAGAGGAGAGCAGCCTCGCTTGTGCGCCGCTGGCTGCGGGCTTGAGTGAAGCGAGGAAGGAATACAATGCCCGGCACGATTGTGGGACGCGTCAGCAGCCTGTTGGCGAGGGAAGCGACGATTGCCGGGCCCGGGTTCAACCGGTGGTTCGTGCCGCCGGCAGCCCTGTGCATCCATCTGTGCATCGGCATGGCCTACGGCTTCTCCGTGTTCTGGCTGCCGCTGACCAAGGCCGTGGGGATCACCTCGCCGATACCCTCCCCTGCTGGCATGGGGCTCCTTGGGAAGCTCGTCACCACGACGTGCGACTGGGATAAACCGCTGCTGGGTTGGATCTACACGCTTTTTTTTGTGTTTCTCGGTTCCAGTGCTGCGATCTTTGGCGCCTGGCTGGAAAAAGCCGGCCCGCGCAAGGCGGGGGTCGTGTCGGCCTTCTGTTGGTGCGGGGGGCTGGTGATCTCTGCGGCCGGTGTCTACTGGCACCAATTGTGGCTGGTCTGGCTGGGGGCGGGCGTGATTGGCGGGATCGGATTGGGATTGGGGTACATCTCTCCGGTATCGACGCTGATCAAATGGTTTCCCGATCGGAGGGGGATGGCGACGGGCATGGCGATCATGGGATTCGGCGGCGGGGCCATGATCGGCTCCCCCTTGGCCGACCGGCTGATGAGGCATTTTGCCACCCCTGAATCGGTGGGCGTGTGGCAGACGTTTCTGGTGCTGGCAGCCATCTACTTTCTGTTCATGCTGCTGGGAGCCTTTGCCTACCGCGTGCCCCCCGCCGGATGGACGCCGCCGGGCTGGCAGCCGGCAGGCGGCGCAAGAGAAGGCCAGCTCGGGGTCGATGCGGGGCAGTACGTGCCTGTGAACCGGGCCTGCCAAACTCCGCAGTTCTGGCTGTTGTGGTTGGTGCTCTGTCTGAATGTGTCGGCCGGCATCGGAGTGATCGGCATGGCCTCTCCGATGCTCCAGGAGATTTTCGGCGGGAGGCTTCTGGGGAGGGGCGTCGAATTCGATGCTCTCGATGCGAGCCAGCTGGCGCAGGTGGCGGCGATCGGGGCTGGCTTCACCGGCCTGCTGAGTCTGTTCAACATCGCCGGCAGATTTTTCTGGGCTTCGCTGTCGGATCTGCTCGGCAGGCGCATCACGTATGGCATTTTTTTTCTGCTCGGAGGACTGCTCTATGCCCTGGTGCCGTGGGCCGGTCAGCGGGGAAACGTGGCTCTGTTCTGCGCTCTTTTCTGTTTGATTCTGACGATGTATGGCGGCGGCTTCGCGACGATACCCGCCTATCTGGCCGACCTGTTCGGCACCCAGCAGGTGGGGGCCATCCATGGCCGGTTGCTGACCGCGTGGAGCGTGGCCGGCATTCTGGGGCCCGTGCTGGTCAATTATCTCAACGAATTTCAGGTCCGCTCCGGGGTGCCGCGAAGCGCCGCCTATGATCAGACGATGTATCTTCTCGCTACCCTGCTGGCGGTGGGATTCTGCTGCAACCTCGCGGTGCGGCCGGTTCCCCCGAGCCTATTTACCGCCGGCTTGCAGCCGAGCAATCGATCGACTGCCGAGCGTGCAGCCGGCGGTGCAGTTCACCTCCCCGCACCTGCCGGTGGTGGCCTAAAGCTCCTGCTGTTCTGGTTGCTGGTGAGCCTGCCGCTGGGCTGGGGCCTGTGGATAACGATCCAGCAGGCTGGAAAACTGTTCGGGTGAAAAGGGGGATGGGGGGCGGGTGACCCATGATCGTCGATTCAAATCGAGCGTCTGCTCAATCGACACGTTCCCGTCTTCCTTGCGGCGCTTGGCTTTGGCAGCCTGTTACGTCGGGCGGTCGTCATAGACCGGCACGGCGGCGGCCCACTCCGGCTGCCAGAGGCGAAAGCCCCCTTCGAAGGCGTGGGAGTTGTCGCCGGCCCGACAATGCTCCGGCATCTCCGCAAGATTCGCCACGTTGCCACCGCCGATCACGATCTCGTCTGGCAACAGCGCCGCGTAAAAAATGGCGCACACATCAGCCACATGCCGGCGCCAGCGTTTCTTGCCGAGGTGCTTGAGGCTGCGGTCTCCCAGATAGTTCTCGAACGATTTCCCTTTGCGGTAGGGGAGGTGGGCCAGTTCCAGTGGCATGATGCTGTGATTGACGATCAGGCAGGAGCCGAGCCCCGTACCCAGTCCCAGAAAGAGCATGCGTCCCTCGCGGTAGCTCCCCACCGCCTGCATGGCGGCATCGTTGATCAGCTTGACTGGCAGGCCGAAATCGTCGTCGTAGTCAAATTCCACCCATCCGGGCCCCAGATTGGCTGGTTGGCGTGCCGGGTGGTTGTTGCGGATCGGTGCCGGCAGGCCGATCGAGACGGAGTCAAAATCCCAGTCGCCCGTCAGCCTTTTCACTCCCTCCACCATCTGGCCGGGGGTGAGGGTGGGGCCGCTTTCAAAGTGACGCTTCTCCGGCACCCCCGGAATGCGGAGCTTGACGCGAGAGCCTCCGATATCGATGGCGAGCGGGTTTTTCATCTGGCTATTTTCCCGGAGAGCGGTTGCCCGGCAGGCGGGCCCCGGCCGGCACTTCCCGCCAACCGATCGCCTACAGTCTAATCGGGCCGAACTTCACCCACCATTGCGACCGCAGGAACCTGCCATGAGTCTCCCAGCCCCCACCGACCTTCCCGCCTGGAAGGCGCTTGCCGCCCACCGCGAGCGGATCGCTGCGACCACGATCGGCGATCTCTTCGCCGCCGATGCCACCCGCGGTGAGCGGATGCATGCCGAGGGAGCCGGGCTCTTTCTTGACTACTCCAAGAACCGCGTTACCGACGAGACGCTCAGGCTGCTGGTGACGCTGGCCCGCGAGACGGGCCTGGAGGCCCGCCGCGAGGCGATGTTCAGCGGCGAAAAGATCAACCTCACTGAAAATCGGGCGGTGCTCCATGTGGCGCTGCGGGCGCCTGAGGGGGCGACGATCAACGTCGATGGGGAGAATGTTGTGCCGGCGGTGCACGCGGTGCTCAAGGCGATGGGCGCCTTCGCTGACACAGTGCGCAGCGGCGCCTGGCGGGGCGCCAGCGGCAAGCGGATCAAAACAATCGTGAATATCGGAATCGGCGGCTCTGATCTGGGGCCCGTCATGGCCTATGAGGCGCTGCGGCACTATTCCGACCGCTCGCTGACCTGCCGCTTCGTCTCCAATGTCGACGGCACCGACTTCGCCGAGGCTGTGGTCGATCTCGATCCTGCCGAAACGCTCTTCATCATCTCCTCCAAGACGTTCACCACGCTCGAGACCATGGCCAATGCCCAGACTGCCCGGGCCTGGATTCTGGCCGGCATGGGGGGCGACGCTGCCGTGGTGGCCCGGCACTTCGTGGCCGTGTCGACCAACGCCGCCAAGGTGGCCGAGTTCGGCATCGACACGGCAAATATGTTTGGCTTCTGGGACTGGGTCGGCGGCCGCTATTCGCTCGATTCAGCGATCGGGCTCTCCACGATGATCGCGATTGGGCCGCAGAATTTCGCGAGCCTGCTCGGCGGCTTTCGGGCCATGGACGAACACTTCCGTACCGCACCGCTGGAGCAGAATCTCCCCGTGCTGATGGGGCTGTTGGCGGTTTTGTATACCGACTTTTTCGGGGCCCAGAGCATCGCCGTGCTCCCCTATGAGCAGTATCTGAAGCGGTTTCCGGCCTACCTGCAGCAGCTCACGATGGAGAGCAACGGCAAGTCGGTACGGCTCGACGGCCAGCCGGTCACCTGCAGCACAGGGCCTGTCTACTGGGGCGAGCCGGGCACCAACGGCCAGCACTCCTTCTATCAGCTGATCCATCAGGGCACGCACCTGATCCCCTGTGATTTTCTCGGCTTCAACCGCTCGCACAACCAGCTCGGCCGCCATCACGACTATCTGATCTCGAATGTGTTTGCCCAAGCCGAGGCGCTTGCCTTCGGGAAGTCGGCCGAGGAGGTGCGGGCTGAGGGCACACCGGAGTGGCTCGTGCCGCATAGGGTGTTTGCGGGCAACCGGCCGTCGAACGTGATCATGGCCGACATTCTCGATCCCGCCACGCTCGGAGCGCTGGTCGCGCTCTACGAGCATGCTGTGTTCACACAGGGAGCGGTGTGGGGCATCAATTGCTTTGACCAATGGGGCGTCGAGCTCGGCAAGCAGCTCGCCCAGAAGATCATCTGTGAGCTGGAGTCGCCCACGGAGCCAAAGCTCAAGCACGACAGCTCCACCAACGCCCTCATCCGCCGCTACCGGGCCCGGCGTGCCAAATAGCGCACGCGAAGCCATAGCCACTCCAACTTATCGAGCGACGGAGGCGGAGGGATCGGCGAACGCTCGAGGAGCGCATGCGACGAGACTTTTGCCGGCTTAGGATACGCGGACAACGCCATCCATGGCCTTTGTCCGCTAAGGTCGGCCGAGGGAAACGCCAAGGGTTTCCCGTGCCGACGGCATCGCATCCGGCGATGCCTTGGTCCACCGAAAGTCGGAGGCGGAGGGATCGGCGAACGCTCGAGGAGCGCATGCGACGAGACTTTTGCCGTCCCGCAGCCGGCTCACTGTTTGCACGCGGACAAAGCCCGAGAGTTTCCCTAGCCGACGGGCATCGCAGCCGGCTACAGACAAAGCCTAGCCGATTCCCTCGGCAATCATTCCCTGCCTGTCGGCCTCATCGGCTTTGGCGAGTGTGCCAAAGATCAGATCGCCCACTGGAAGAGCGACGTTGAAGTTTTTGTCGGGATGCCGGTGGTGGAGATAATGGTGTCGGGCGAGCAATTTATAGAACGGCCACTTGGCGAAGAACCGGTCCTCCGGCTTGTGCATCTCCAGGTGGATCTGATTCCACATCAGATGGTGGAGGCAGACAACCACGGGAAACATGATCGCCGCGGGGGTTGAGAAAAACACGAGCACGAGGCTCACCGGGAGCGATTCCATCAGTCCTTCCCGCAGATTCAGGCGGATCCCCCGATCCTCGCCGTGCGGCACCGGCGCATCGTGAAACGCCTTGAAATACTGGCGGTGGTGAACGACAGCATGCTGCGTGAAGATTTTCAGCCGCGCGGGAGAACCGCGAAACAGTGAGAATCGCGGCTTTTTGTGCATCAAGCGGCTGTGCACCTGATGCTCGATCAGCGACATCAGCACGACCAGAGCGGCGAATAGCCCTACCATCTGCAGAAAAAACACCATGGTCTCGTACCTGACCGAAGAAGAGTTGGGAAGCCACGAGGCAGGCCCGGATGCCACAGGCAACAGGGCTTGAAAACCGGATTCTCGAACGCGGGGCAAGAACAGGTGCCCCGGTCCGGCCGCCATTTCCCTACTGGCGGTGCCGACCTTGCGAGCGGTCGCGGCTCAGATGGTTTCCCAATCGAGGGGGATCGTAGCAGGCTGCGGCGGCGGGGTCATGGCCGGTTTTCTGCGGAAAAGTCATCTGCCGCCCGCAGCGGCGGTTGTTTCTCCGGCCAGCCTTGGTTTTTGAGGGTGTTGCGGCAGGAACAGGTCAGGGCCGAATGTTCCCGCGGACAGCGTGTGTCGGCGTGTCATGGAGATGGAATTTTTTCCAGGCCCGCGACCAGTCGGGAGCCCCGCCAAGCCAACGCCGATGGCCGTTCCGGCAGTGCGTGAAGCCCGGGAAAGAGGCCCCACAGAAAGCCTTTACGGCGGCGTTAAAAAATTTCGACCACCTGCTTGACACAGGCAAAGCCGACGATTAAGAATGAAAGCGGTTTCACGTTATCTGGTTCTTTTGGGGGTTTCGTGAAACCGCTTTCATTGTCGGTTCGGGGGGAGGGGAGGGGTACTTTCGGTAGCCCTGAAGCGTGAGGCTGGCCGGGAACTGCTCCATCTGCCGTCCTTTTTTTCCATCTTTTTCTTTATCACGGATAGGAGTCTGACATGCACAGGATTCCCAGAAAGGGTTTCACGCTTGTGGAACTCTTGGTTGTTATTGCCATTATCGGAACCTTGGTGGGGCTGTTGCTTCCCGCGGTTCAATCAGCTCGTGAGTCGGCTCGTCGTATGGGCTGCCTCAACAACATGAAGCAGATCGGTTTGGCCTGCTTGAATTACGAGTCTGCCCAAAAGAGTTTTCCCACGGCGGGTGGGAACCTGGGAACGTTCTGGGAGACGGGTGAGATCAACAAGCCGAAGTATGGGCGGGAGAATCTCAGCTGGGCCTACCAGATTCTGCCACACATGGACGGCCAAAACATCATGAACCAGCGTCTTTCCCAGGGCTATCAGGGTGGAAGCCCAACGCTTCTGGCGGCTCCGATTCCGGCCCATACCTGCCCCACCCGGGGGCTGCGGACTGCCGACAATGGCGCTGACGTTTTTCATCTCACCGACTATGCCGGTGTGATCAACAGCGAGGAAGACACGTCGGGGTGGGTGAAGGTCTTCGAGAGTTGGAAGCCCAACGATCCCAACGAGGAAAGCAAGGCGTGGACAGGCATCATCAAGAAGAGCTACCACCACGACTGGAACACTGCTCCGAATCCGCTGGTCACGAAGTATGCCCTCTGCGGGTTCAAGGACATCGCCGACGGTTCAACCAAGACAATCATGCTCGCCGAAAAATCGGCACAGGGAAAATTTGGTAACTACCAAATGACCGGCGGCGGAGAAATGTGGTGGGAGGATCCGGGCCGTTTTGCGCCATCCGACTGGGGGTCGATGCGGCAGTTTGGCACGAGCAACTGGAAGGTGCGGGCAGACACCGACGATCGGCTCGGCTGGATGTTCGTGGGCAGCCCCGGGGCCAATTCCGCCCGGTCGATGGAGCTGGGCTTCGGTTCGGCCCACCCAGGGGCGTTTTCCGCGGTGATGGGCGACGGATCGGTGAAGTCGATTCCCCTCACGGCCACCCCTTCAGTGTTGCTGAGCCTCGGCCGGCGCGCAGATGGCGTGTCTGCTGATCCCGATAGTCTCTAGTTTTCCGGGGCCGGGACGGTGCTCCTGACCCTTGGGGGGCCGTCCCGGCCGCATTTTCTGTGCTCTTTCACAAGGAGAAAATTGTGAATCGGGAAATGGCGTGGAGATGGCGGGATGTCCTTGTCGTGGCGGTGGTCGCCTTGGCCGGGTGCGGTCGGGGACCGCTCGGCGATGAGGATCTGATCAAGGCGGCGAATCGCAGCAATATTCACCGGCTCACGAATCTGTACTCCGCTTTTGCAGACCAGAATCGGGGAGTGGGGCCGAAGGACGAGAAGCAGTTTCGTGGTTTCGTCTCCAAGCTGTCGCCGGAACGACTGGAGCGGATGGGGATCGATGGTGCGGCGCTCGATTCGCTGTTTGTGAGCGAGCGCGACTCGCAGCCTTTCGAGATCAAGTACGGCCAGAAAAAGCCGGATGGTCGCAGTCAGACCCAGGGAGGCGGCGGCGCAGTGCCGGAGGTGGCGGTTGTCTTGGAAACCGCAGGTGTCAATGGTGTGCGGCAGGCCGGGTTTCTCGGCACTCGTGCCGTGAAGAGCATCGATAGCGGTGGGATCGCAAAGAACGAGTAGCGTCCTGTTCTGGTGGCGGGTCGTGGCCGTGGCTCTCGGTGGGCAAAACACCCGGTTATTCTCTGGATAATCCTATGAGCATTGTCAGCCCAGGCATTCATCATCAACACGGCGATAACGGCATCACGGCCGGGCGGATGCCGATCGTACCCGGGTTTTCTGAAACCTGCGTTATCGACGGCGACGACTATTTCCGGATCCCCCATGTCGATCGCATCGAGCCGTTCTTCATGTCGCTGCTGAGCAGCGACGATCACTGGATGTTTGTGGCGAGCAACGGCGCCCTGTCATGTGGTCGCAGGAATCCGCAGCGCAGCCTGTTCCCCTATTATTCGTCCGACAAACTCCTCGATCTCCGCGAGTCGACCGGCCCCAAGACCATCTTTCGCGTCTGGGATGGAGTGGAGTGGACGCTCTGGGAGCCCTTCAGCGGTCGGCTCCAGGGAGAGGCCATTGATCGGCATCTCTATAAGAACAGTCTGGGAACCAGGCTCATCTTTGAGGAATGCCACCATCATCTCGGGTTGACGTTCCGATACCAGTGGGCGATGGGGCGGCGCTTCGGCTTCGTTCGGACCGCCCATCTGCAAAACCTCAATGCTCAGGAAAAAATCGTTGAAGTCCTGGACGGATTTCAGAACATCGTTCCCGGCGGAGTTGATTCACAATTTCAGTTGCGGTTCAGCAATCTCCTCGACGCATACAAGAAGAGCGAAGTGAGCGGGGCCCACAGGATTGGCGTCTATTATCTGAGTTCGATCCCCACAGACCGTGCCGAGCCGAGCGAAGGCTTGCTGGCATCCGTGGCATGGTCGACCGGGCTGGGAGAGGCGACGGTTCTGCTCAGCGATCGGCAGTTCAACGCCTTCCGGAACGGGAGGCAGATGGGCCACGAGGTCGATCTGCGCGGCCGCAAGGGGCATTACTTCGTCACGGCGACGGCCACTCTTCCCGGCCATGGGCATCGGTCGTGGAAACTGGTGGCTGACGTTCATCAGGAAGCCGGCGATCTGGTCTCTTTGGCGAAGACGCTGGAGACGGCACCCGACATCGATGATCTGCTCGATGAGGACGTCAAGCAGGGAGAGGAGGCGCTGCTGTGGTATGCGGCGCAGGCGGACGGCGTGCAGATGTGCCGGCAGGGGCGGAGGGCAGGCCGGCATGTTGCAAACGTGCTGTTCAACATGATGCGGGGGGGCGTGCCTCTTTCCGCCTACGCCATCGACGGAGAAAGGTTTGTCGATCATCTTTTCGTGAGGAATCGGGCTGTTCATGCCAGGCATGCCGAAATGCTCAGGGCACTGCCACAGGCAGCCGATATGCATGGCCTTGTGGCGGCATGTTCTGCGACGGGGGACGCCGATCTCAGCCGCCTCGCAGCCGAGTATCTGCCCCTGACTCTCAGCCGACGGCATGGTGATCCGACACGGCCGTGGAACTTCTTCGACATCCGGACGCGAACTCCTCTGGGCCAGCGCCGCGTCGGATTCGAGGGAAACTGGCGCGACATCTTTCAGAACTGGGAAGCCCTCGGCTTTTCCTATCCGCACCTGCTGCCCGCGATGATCCTGCGCTTTGTCAATGCGTCGACGGCAGATGGCTACAACCCCTACCGCATCTCGGAGGAGGGGTTCGATTGGGAGCGGCCCGATGCCGCCGACGCCTGGTCGAACTACGGCTACTGGGGTGACCATCAGATCGTCTATCTGCTCAAACTGCTTGAGCAGGCGGAGGCCGCTCTGCCCGATCGGGTGGAGGCGTTGTTCCGTGATGAAACGGGGTGCGTCTACGCCGACCTGCCCTACCGCATCCATGGATTTGCCGAAATCGTTCGGAAACCGCGGGCCACAATCGACTACGACTTCTCGGCCGATCGGGCGATCGGGCAAAGGGTTGCCTTGGAGGGCTCGGATGGGCAACTCGCCAGGGATCGATCAGGAGCGATTCATCATGTTTCCCTGTTGGAAAAACTGCTTGTCTCCGGGTGCGTAAAACTTGCCAATTTCGTGCCCGATGCCGGCATCTGGTTAAACACCCAACGGCCGGAGTGGAACGACGCGCAGAACGCGCTGGCGGGGCTGGGCGCCTCTCTGGTGACAACGTCATACCTGCGGCGGTATCTCGTGTTCCTGCGGCGGTGGGTCGACCGTATCCCCGCCGAAAACGTCTCGTTGTCGGAAGAAGTCACGGCCCTTGTGGCCGGAATAAGCCGAGTGCTGGCCGACAGCGCTCGGGAGCGGGATGGCAACGCGCCGCAGCGCTGGCGGTATCGCGTCGTCGAGCAGTTGCAGGGGGTCGCCGAGGCCCATCGCCGGGCGGTCTACCAGGGTTTCAGCGGCGCACGCTTGAGCATCTCGCGCAGTCAGATTTCCAAGTGCCTGACCGATGCGATCGAATGCCTCACCAACACCCTCCGCCGCAGCCGGCGTGCCGACGGGCTCTATCACTCATTCAACGTGCTGGAGTTTGGTGAGGGTGTTGTCTCCGTCGAGAACCTCGAGGAAATGCTCGAGGGGCAGGTGGCGATCCTCGAGTCGGGCATTCTCACGCCGGCGGAGGCCAGTGAGCTGTTGGCCGCGTTGCGAGCGAGCAGCCTCTACCGGCCGGATCAAAGGAGTTATCTGCTCTATCCAGACCGCGATTTGCCGCGGTTCGACGAGAAGAATCGGATTTCCGCGCGGGCTGCGGAGGCATATCCGGCCGTGATGAGGTTTGCGCGCAATCCTGATCAGGACGTGCTGCTGAGAGATGTCGGAGACGACCTGCATTTTGCCGGCAGGCTGCGGAATGTTGCCGACCTGAATGCCGCCGTTGATCGGTGGAACGACGGGCACATCGCAGAAGCGCTCAGTGAGGAAGAACGTGCCGAACTCTGCAGGCTGTGGGAGGAGACGTTTCAGCATCGAAGATTCACGGGAAGAGCGACACGCTTTTTCGGATATGAGGGGCTTGGCAGCGTGTATTGGCATATGGTGTCGAAGCTGGCCTATGCCGTGGCACGGGAGTGTGTTTCCGCGCACGAAGCGGGCGCCCCCGTGTGGAGGCGGTTGGTCGATCAGTTTCGAGACATCAACGAGGGGATGTGGCTGGAGAAAACACCGGAGGCCTACGGTGCCTTCCCCACCGATCCCTATTCCCATACGCCTGCCCACGCGGGGGCCCAGCAACCTGGGATGACCGGCCAGGTCAAGGAAGACATCCTCACGCGGTTTCTGGAGCTTGGCGTGCGAACCGCCGCCGGCCGCATCCGCTTTGCGCCGGGGTTCCTTCGCGACGACGAGTTTCTGGAGACGCCAGGTGAGTTTCGTTCCTTTTCCGATGCGGGCAACTCCGAAGCCCTCGCGCTGCCAGCGGGTTCGCTCGCGTTCACGATCTGCAATGTGCCGGTCGTATACAGCCGCGCCCCCGGTGGCCCTGCGCTGCGGATTCAGATGGCGACAGGCGAAATTCGCAGCCGCGATGTGGCTGAGCTGACATTTGATGAATCACAGTCGGTTTTCCTCCGGTCAGGCAGCATTTGCCGGATCGATGTCACAGTGGGGCCATGTCGATGAGTGCACGAGTGTGTTGGGTTTTGGTCGTTGTGTTGGGCGTGGGAATCGTGGCCTGCAACCGAACGACTCCATTGGTAGCCGGTCGTGGCGAGGCGAATGCCCAGCAGTCTGAACAGGGCCAACCCGTGCCTGTTTCCCTTGCAAAAATGGAGGACGGTCAATGGACGCTGATGCGAAGCGGCCAGCCCTATCGCGTGCGGGGGGCGGGAGGCGAGGGGCCGCTCACTTTGCTGGGGGCCAGCGGTGGCAATTCAGCACGAACATGGGGCATCGATAAGGGAACGCGGCAACGGCTCGATGAAGCGCATGCCAATGGACTGACGGTGGCTGTGGGCATCTGGCTGGAACATTCGCAAAAAGGCTTTGATTATTCCGATCCTCGCAAGGCGGCAAGCCAGACCGAGAGGGTGCTTCAGGCAGTCAGAGATTTGAAGAACCATCCTGCCGTTCTTGTATGGGGTTTGGGAAACGAGATGGAAGGGTATGAGGAGGGGGCCAGTCCGGCCGTCTGGAAGTACATCGAGTCCCTTGCTCAGGCCGTCAAGAAGGTTGATCCGCTTCACCCGACGATGTCGGTGGTGGCGGAAATCACCCCTGCCAAGGTGGCTGCGATTGAGGCTCATTGCCCGAGCCTCGACATTGTCGGGATCAATTCCTACGGTGGCTGCACATCGTTGCCGAAACGCTACCGCGAGGCGGGAGCCACGAAGCCATTTATCGTGACCGAGTTCGGCCCTGTGGGCACCTGGGAAGTTCCGAAGAACAGCATCGATGCAATCCTTGAGCCGACCAACGCAGAAAAGGCGCGGCAATACCGGGAAAGCTATCTCGCGACCAACAACGAGGCCCCGCTGTGCCTGGGATCGTATGCCTTCCTCTGGGGAAACAAGCAGGAAGGGACCGCCACGTGGTTTGGCATGCTGCTTCCCGATGGCCAAAAGACGGCAGCTGTTGACGTGATGACGGAGGCATGGACAGGTCGCCCCGTCGCCAACCGCGTTCCCGAAATCGGCCGTTTTGAGATCGTGGGATCTGACGAGGTGGAGCCCGGATCGAAAGTGGAGGCGAGGCTCACAGCCAGCGACCCGGAGGGGACGCCCCTGAAGGCCTCGTGGACACTGATGAGGGAGGCGGATCGCTATGTGACGGGGGGGGATTTCCAGCAGCGCCCGGCCGATTTTCCCCAGGCACTCCTTCGCCGGGACGCCGACGGCTGTACGGTCGAGATGCCCCCTGAACCAGGCCTCTATCGCCTCTACGTGGAAATCAGTGATGGCAACGGGGCAGCGACAGCGAATATTCCGCTGCGCGTCAATGGCGGGGCGATGGATGTCGATCCTCCGACCGCACTGCCGTATGTAGTGTACGAAGAGGCCAGCGGTGCCCTCGACTTCATTCCCTCAGGGTGGATGGGAAATAACGGGGCGATGGGGCTGGTGCTCGACTGGAAGGAGCAGCCTCACTCGGGATCGACATGCATCAAATGCGAGTATCGAGCCACCGGAGGCTGGGGTGGAGTCGCATGGCAGAATCCCGAGGGGGACTGGGGCAGCCGGCCGGGCGGCAAAAATTTCTCGGGGGCGACGCGCCTGAGTTTTTGGGCTCGGGGGGCCGAAGGGGGGGAGAAACTGAAGATCGGACTCGGCCTGCTGGGGCGCGAAAAACAGTTTTTCGACACGACCAAGAAAGAACAGGAGTTTGAGCTGGGGGCTGAATGGAAGCAGATCTCAATCCCCCTCGAAGGCGCCGATCTGCGCCGGATCAAAACGCCCTTCTTTTGGGTTGTCGCCGCGAAGGGTAAGCCGATGACGTTTTTCTTTGACGATATTCGCGTGGAGTAGGCTGGCAGCGGCGACACGAAGACGTTCACCCATGCCGTGAGACCGTCTCCCGAACCTGCAGTTCTGCTGACATCTGCGGAGGCTCAGGGGGATCCTTGCCGGCAATCAGGCAGAGCAAAGCCCGCGCTGCCGCGGCGCCCATTTCCTGGGCTGGCTGTCGCATCGTAGTGAGGGGAGGCGTCATCCAGGCTGCTTCCTCCTGATCGTCGAATCCAATGAGCGACACATCGTCGGGAACCCGGTAGCCATGCCGATGCAGCGCGAGACGGGCACCAAACGCGACGGCGTCGCTGGCGGCCACGATGGCGCTGAAGTGAACGCCGCGTGCCACGAGAGAATTGACTGCCATCATGCCGGCCTGGCCGGTGAAATCCCCCTGAAAGACCAGCTTGCGGTTGACGGGGATCCCCGCTTCTTCCAAGGCCTTGACGTAACCCCGGTAGCGGTCGATGGCATCCTGATGATCCTTATTGCCGCGGATGCAGACGATCTGGCGATGCCCATGCCGGATCAGGTAGTTGGAGGCGCGATAGCCGGCATCGACATTGTCGATGGAAATGCACTGGTGATCCCACCCCGGGAGCCTTCTGGCCGCCACCACAGTCGGGAGCCGCTCTTTCAGGTCGTTCAGTTCTTCAACAGGCACGTCGCCCCCGATGAGCAGCATGCCGTCCACTTTGCGGCCCAGAAGGGTGCGGATGACCTCCTGTTCCGTGCCCTGCTCCCAGCGCCCATCGACGAAAATCGGCGTGACACCGGTTCCCCCCAATCCCTCGATTGCCCCCTGTGCGATTCCGTCGTAGAACGGGCTCCCGATGTACTGCGTCACGATGCCGACGGTCATCGACCGCCCGCCCGCCAGCGTTCGCGCGAACACATTTGGCTGGTAACCCAGGGCCTTCATCGCCTCCAGCACGGCTTCCTTCTTGGGGCGGGAAACCGTGGCGCTCTCGTTGAGCACCCGCGAAACCGTGCTTTTTGAGACACCCGCCCGCGCGGCGATGTCTTCGATCGTGGACTGGGGCGTGTTCACAGCAAGTGCTGGCTCGGGGTGGGGGGATTCAAGGCGGCAGGGCCCCAGCAGCTACCGCGAGGCCTGCTCACAGCGTAGCAAGAAACCGGTTTCGCGTTAGCCATAAGATTATCTATAATTCAAGGCGGTTTTTTTGGGGTATTTGGGAACGGTTTCAGTTCGTCTTCTTGGGGAACGTCCATTATGGCTATTGCTACGGAGCAGGTCGCGCATTCATCCGGCGAAGAGAAGCTCTCGGTCGGCGAGAAGGTCGGGTATGCGCTGGGAGATGCGGCCTCGAATCTCTTTTGGAAGATGTTCGAGTTCTTCCTGATGTATTTCTATACCGACGTGTTCGGCATCACGGCCAGATCGGCCGGCACAATGTTGCTGATCACGCGCATCTGGGACGCCATCAATGACCCGATGCTCGGCTACCTTGCCGACCGCACAAAGACGGCATGGGGCCGCTTCCGGCCCTACCTGCTCTGGATGGCCGTCCCTCTGGCTGTCACCGGCGTGCTGACCTTCTACACCCCTGACATCTCCGACGCCGGCAAGCTTGTGTACGCATACGTCACCTACACACTCGTGATGATGGCCTACACCGCCATCAATATCCCGTATGGAGCGTTGATGGGGGTGATTTCGCCGAGTTCGCTGGAGCGGACGAGCGTGTCGACCTACCGGTTCGTGGCGGCGTTTATGGGCGGCATCGTCGTGCAGTATTCGACCCTCCATCTGGTGCGGTTTTTCGGAGGAGATGGGCCGGGGGGGGAGAAGGTTGGTTTCTTCTGGACGATGGCGCTCTACGCCGTGGTGGCGGTGGTTCTCTTTTTCATCACCTTCCTGACAACTCGCGAGCGTGTTGAGCCAGAGCAGGAGGAAGGCTCGACGTATGGGGCAGACCTGAGGTTTCTGCAGACCAACGCCCGGCTGCACCAGATCGTGCTCGGCGGAATCGCGCTGTTGTGCCTGTTGGCGACCGGTTTTTCCCTCGGCTTCATGCCCTGGATTCTGGGCACCTACGCGGTGGCGACTGTGATTGCCATCCTGATGCGGGCCCGGGAGTTGCGCCGTGGAGGAGAGGCCGGGCCGTCGACGCTTGAGCAGGATTTCAACGATCTGCTCTCAAACCGGCCCTGGCTGGCCCTGTTTGGGTTTGGGCTGATGCAACTGACGGCGCTCTTCATCCGGGGCGGTGCGATACTCTACTACTTCAAATATTTCTGCCATCGTCCGGAATTGGCATCGACGTTTCTTGTCGCCGGCAGCGTCGCGGCGATCGTCGGCATGCTGTTCACGAAGTATGCCGTCAGCCTCCTCGGTAAAAAGCAGCTGATGATCCTCATGAACGTCGGCGTGGCGATCCTGACGGCAGGTTTCTTTCTCCTGCAGCCCGAGCAGATTGGCTGGATGTTTGCCTTCCACGTGGCGGCAGCGCTGATCAGCGGGCCAACGCCGGTCGTGCTGTGGGCGATGTATGCCGACACCGCCGATCACTCGGAGTGGAAAAACCGTCGGCGGGCCACGGGACTGATTTTTTCGGCGGCGACCTTTGCCCAGAAAATGGGCTGTGCGGTGGGATCGGCCATGACGGGCTTCGCCCTCGACTACTTCCAGTACACCGTTCCCGCCGCCGGCGTGGAGCAGACGCAGGGGGATTTCACGCTGTTTGGACTGCGCATGATGATGAGCGTGATTCCGGCTGTCTTCCTGTTTGCTGCTGCGGGCTGCCTGGTGGTGTACGACATCGGCGAGCCGCTGCTGCGCCAAATCGAGACCGATCTGGCGCAGCGCAGACGCAAGGTGTCCCCTGCGACGGATGGTTTCCCAGCCAGCTAGCCCCACAGGCTTTCGAGCGGGGCCTCCAGGACGTCGCGGGGTGAAAAGCCCCGCTCGCGCAGGGCGGCGATCGAGAGGCCGGCGGTGCGTTTGGCGAGGCGGATTCCAGCCGGATCGCGCACCAGCGGCAGATGGCAAAAGGCTGGCGGGTGCCAGCCGAGCGCCTCGTAGAGGAGCAGTTGCCGGGCGGTGCTGGTGAGCAGATCCTCCCCCCGCACCACCTCCTCGATCTCCATGGCATGATCGTCCGCCACCACCGCCAGTTCGTAGGCGGCCAGTTGGTCGCGCCGCCAAACGACGAAGTCGCCGAAATCCTCTCCGGCGGTGCGGCGCACAAGGCCCGCCTCGCCGTCTCGGAATTCAAGCGTTCGACCGTCGGGCACGCGAAAGCGCCAAGCCACGCTCCCCGGCTCGCTGGCGCTGGATCTGCCCGCGGGAGGGCGCAGGCTCGGCGGAAAAATCGATTCAGCCTCCGGTGGCAAGCTCTGCTGCGGGGCCAAGGCGGCTTCTTCGACATCGCGGCGGGAATGAGGGCTGGGATAGATCGCCCCGGCCTGGGCCAGCTGCCGCCAGATATCGAGATAGAGGCTCGTGCGCTTGCTTTGCCGGTAGGGGCCGTGGGGACCACCGCGGTCGGGGCCCTCCGACCAATCGAGCCCCAGCCAGTGGAGATCGCGCACGCAACTCAAGACCCATTCCTCCCGGCAGCGGGGGCTGTCGAGATCTTCGATGCGGAGCACCAGACCGCGGCCGGCGCCGCGGGCCGCTGCCCGGGCGAACGTGCGGGCGTGCCCCACATGGAGCAGGCCGGTGGGGGTTGGAGCGAGGCGACCGCGGGCAGGCATAGAGGCTGTGGGTAGGGAGATCGTTCGCTCACCAAAGCGAATTTTTCGCCCTTCAGCTTACATCAGCCACCAGGCTCCCGTCGCCAGCACATAGGCCCCGAGGGCCAGATTGGTGGCGGCGTGGGCGAGGATCGTGTCGATCGGCTGACGGGTGGAGGCGGCGATGCCACTGACAATCGCAAACCAGCCAAGAGCGGCCACCGCCTCGGCCGGGTGGGTGGCCACGGCATAGGCCGCGCAGGCTCCGGCAGCGGCGGCGGTGAGCGTGCCGAAGGGAACCTGCCAGAAATCTTCGTTCACGACATACCGCATGAGGAATCCGCGGAGAAACAGTTCCTCGGCGATCGGCACGACCACCACCAGCCCCACCAACCGCAGGCATAAAAACCCCCAGGCCAGGGCTGGGGAGTCGGCAAACTGGGCGAAGGGGTTGAAGGCGGTGCGTTCCAGGCCGGCAGTTGCCCAGCCGGCATCGCGCTGCAGGATGGCCAGTGCCACCCAGGGCACGACCAACGCCAGGCCCAGGAGCGCCGGCCACCAGGAGGCACGGCCCAGCCAGGGGCGCAGGGCCGGCCAGGCGAAGGCAATCGCGGCGATCGTGAGGGCGAGTCGGACGGCATAGAGCACCGGATAGGCCGAATAGGGAATCCCCAGCCAGCCAGCCAGACCGCCGCCGGAGGGGGTGGGGTCGAGAGCCCCGGCTGCCAGAAAGACCACCAGCGGCACGACGCAGGTTTGCCAGGGGTTGGCCGGGCCGGCATTGGGGGCTGGAGTGCCGGGGGAGGGGGGCGTTTCGGCGGGGAGGGAGTGCATGGCTGGGCTCGGGCAGGAGGGGGGGCCGGAGGCTGAATTGGGCGGAAAGAGACCTCGCCTGTCGCGACTATCAGCCGAAGAGTATATTGCCCGCTTGGCTGCGCGGGTTGACCCCCGCGTTTTTCCGCGCCATTCCCCTTTTTTCTCCTCCTTCAGGTGTACCGGTCTCATGGATCTCGCCAAGCTTCGCAACATGGGCATTTCGGCCCATATCGACTCCGGCAAAACAACGCTTTCGGAGCGCATTCTTTTCTACGCAGGGCGCATCCATCGCATCCAGGAGGTCAAGGGTGGTGGTGACGGCGCCACGATGGACTACATGGATCTGGAACGCGAGCGCGGGATCACGATCACCAGCGCCGCCACCAGCGTGAAGTGGCACGACTGCGACATCAACCTCATCGACACTCCCGGCCACGTCGATTTCACCGTTGAGGTGGAACGCTCGCTGCGCGTGCTCGACGGTGCGATTCTCGTGCTCTGCGCCGTGGGTGGCGTGCAGAGCCAGTCGATGACGGTCGACCGCCAGATGAAGCGTTACAAGGTGCCGCGTCTGGCGTTCGTCAACAAGATGGACCGCACCGGCGCCAACTACGATCGCGTCGTCAAGCAACTCAAGGACAAGCTCGGCTGCGATCCGGTGCGGATGCAGATTCCGATCGGCAAGGAAGACAAGCTTGAGGGCGTGATCGATCTGGTCGCCATGCAGGCGCTCTATTTTGATGGCGACAACGGCGAGACCATGCGCCGCGAGCCGATTCCGGCTGGCTTGGCTGAGGCGGCCGCCGAGGCCCGGCACGAGATGCTCGAGGCGCTGGCGATGTATTCCGATTCGCTCATGGAGAAGCTCCTCAGCGAGCTGCCCGTGACCGAAGACGAGATCCATGCCGTTGTGAAGCAGGCGATGCAGAGCCAGAGCATCACGCCGGTTTTCTGCGGCTCGGCCTACAAGAACAAGGGCGTGCAGGCCCTGCTTGATGCCGTGGTGCGCTATCTGCCCAGCCCGCTGGAGCGGAAGGTGATTGCCAAGAAGTGGGACAAGATCGACGAGGCATTCGACCTCACTCCCGATCCCACCAAGCCGCTGGTGGCGATGGCCTTCAAGATCGTCGACGATCCCTACGGCCAGCTCACGTTCATGCGGATCTATCAGGGGCAGATCAAAAAGGGCGAAGCCTATATCAACCAGCGCACCAGCCAGAAGCAGCGCTTCAGCCGGATCGTGCGGATGCATGCCGACAAGCGCGAGGAAATTGATCTGGCCGAAGCCGGGGATATCGTGGCCGTGATGGGCGTCGATGCTGCCTCGGGCGATACCTACTCCAACGATGCCAAATACTGCACGCTGGAGAGCATGTTTGTGCCGGAACCGGTGATCAAGATGGCGATCACCCCCACCAACCGCGACGGGCTCGACAAGCTGGGCAAGGCTCTGCAGCGGTTCACCCGCGAGGATCCGACGTTCCGCATGTCGACCGACGAGGAGACTGGCGAGACGTTGATCGCCGGAATGGGCGAGCTTCACCTCGACATCTACGTCGAGCGGATCAAGCGCGAGTTCAAGGTGGAGGTGGAGGTGGGCGCTCCGAAGGTGAGCTACCGCGAGGCCCCCACCCGAGCCACGGAATACGAATACAAGCACAAGAAGCAGACCGGTGGTTCGGGGCAGTTTGCCCACATCATCGGCCGGCTCGATCCGCTGCCGGACGACGCTCCCGAGCCGTTCGAATTTGAGGACGCAGTGGTGGGTGGCCGCGTGCCGCGCGAGTACATCCCTTCGGTGGAGAAGGGCTTCCGGGCTGTGCTCAACAAGGGGCCGATCGCCGGCTTCCCGATTGTGGGTGTGAAGGCGACGCTCTCTGACGGTTCCTACCACGACGTCGATTCGTCTGACATGGCGTTTCAGATCTGCGCCCGGGCCGGATTCCGCGAGGCGTTCCTCAACACCAAGCCGGTGCTGCTGGAGCCGATCATGAAGATGGAAGTGGAGGTTCCCGCCGATTTCCAGGGACCGGTGACGGGCGAGCTGAACAAGCGGCGTGGCCTGATCATCTCCACGGAAACAGTCGGCAACGCTTCCACGATCGTGGCCGAAGTGCCGCTGGCGGAGACGTTTGGTTATTCCACCGACCTGCGGAGCATGACGCAGGGGCAGGGAGTGTTCACGATGGAATTCTCCAAGTATCGCCCGACGCCTGGCAACATCCAGAAAGAGATCGTCGAGGAGAAGAAGAAGGCCGATCTGGCCGCAGCGAAGTAATCCTCTCGGCACGCTATCGTGCTCTGAATCCAAACTCCCGGGCCCCGCTGGCGACCACGCTGGCGGGGCCCGTGGCTTTTGGTGGCGGTGGGGGGCCACGACATCGGCTGGATGGTGGCCGCGGTCAGGCAGAACGACGATCGGGGAACTCCCGATCGCCGCTCCCGAAAAACTCGATGTCGGTGACGAGCAGAAGGTCGATGGCGTTCCAGGAATCGTCCGGCTGAACGACAACAACGGTGCGGCCGCCCTGGCTCATGGCGACCTGTTCGGGATGTTTCACTCCGACCGATCGACCGTCGGCGAGATGGACGGCGAACGGCGCAAAGGGCTCTCTTTTCAGTGCTGCGCGAAACTGCTCGGTCGTCATGGGAACACCTCGGAGTGACGGTGGGCCGGTGCCATGCGGGGCCACAGCCAATCAGTGTACGGCTGTTCCCTTCATGGTCAAGCTGTGGAAAGCGACCGATAGCCAGCACCAATCTCAGCGGTAGGAGGATCCGGCGGGAGGCTTCTCCGGCTGAAACTTCAGCCAGACATTGCGTTCCAGCTGTCCAAAGCCGCCCTTCGAATTCGAGGTGATCAGCTGGCAGTAGGTTTGGGCATCGATCTTATCGCTGATCGCCACGCAGTGGCCGTCGGCAAACGCGGCAATGGCCACCCCGGCATGGTCGGATGAAGGGCGTCCGTAGAAGCCATCGTTGCTGGCGATGTCGCTGTTGAGCATTTTATTGGAGGTGATGTACGGGAATTCCCGGTTGGTCGGATCGGCGGGAAACACGCCAAATCCCGGTGCCGGTACGGGGCCCTGCTCCTTCCAGGCCTCAAGACTGGGGCGGTAGGCATCGGGATTGAGGAGCGAACCGGGGGAGACGTCGTAGCTGGCCGTGGGGGCATAGCGGAACGAGGCCTTTTCGCTGAGCAGCAGAGTCGATTGCGTGCCATCCCCACTCTGGATGAATTCGATGCTGGTGCGCATCGGGGTATAGCTGCCTTCGCCGCGGATGCCGAGGGTGTCCATCATCACGCCGTCATGTTTGAACTGCTTGTTGATGTTGTTGACGCGAACCACGCCGATGCCGGCGTTGCCCGCGTAGCTCAACGAAGGATGCAGCGGCACGGCTGAGGCCGGGGCCGCGGGGCAGACAAACGTGGCGATCAGGGGAGCAGGGGTGGCGATTTTGCCGCTGGGGTCGGCAGAAGTCCAGAGGCTGTAGACATCGTTGCGATCGATCTGGGGGAGGATCGCAACGGGCCAGGAAACCGACTGAAAGGCTTCCGCGGTGACCTCGCCTAACGGATGGGGATTGCGGATCCCGGGGAGAAACTGTTTCTGGCCGTCGAAGGCGATCAGGGCTTGGGCGAGTGTTCCCTGATTGGCCAGGCAGGCGGTGCGGCGGCTCGTCTCCCGGTAGGAGAGGAGAATCGGGGTGGCCATGCCCACAACCGCCAGGCAGACGCCGAGGATGGCGAGCAATTCGACCCGCGTGAGACCGGGGCGGCCACGCGGACCGCAAGCGACGGAAGCAGACCGATTCATGAGGGGCTCGACTCGGGGCAGAGGGCTCGCAAGAGCGGAGGCTCTTCAAGGGGCGCTCGGGGGGTGTATCGGATCTTCCCCATCGGAAGGGTTTTGGATCAGCCTCAATTGAAGCGTCGCCTGTTCACAGTGTGCGCATGGCATCGGGCAAGTCAATCGAGCAGGCTGTGGGCACAGTGGCGCGGTGCTGGAGGGGCCCGATGCCCCTCGAGATCTGTTCTGCAGAGGGTTTTTGAGGCTGATTCTGGCTCATTGGGACCGGCCCAGCCAAGTCGCCTCCGCTTCGCGGCGGCGATTCTGGCTGTTCGCAGAAAACGGCTAGCCTTAAGAATCTCTGCCGACAGCTACAGAGCAGACTCCGCGAGCGGTTCGGCGGGCAGAAATTCCACTCCCCCCGCGGTGAAGGCCATTCGTCCTTCGCCGCTGCGGGAGTTGGGGGTGAGCAACTGTCCGTAGGTTTGGGGGCTGATGCCCTCTGACAGGGCCCGGCAGTGGCCATCCACGAAGGCCACCAGAACACCGCCCGGGTGCCGGGAAGAGGGGCGCGTCGCGGCGCTGTCGAGGGTTGTGGTCGGGTTTTGGCTATTGAGCATTGGCGAGGTGAGCGTGGCTCCCAAGCCATCGAAAACGCCAAAGGCGGGTACGGGCGTGTTGGGCTGGCCTGGGGAAAACCAGATGCCAGGGCTGAAGGTGGAGGCGGTCGGCGCGGCGAGCGACCGAGGGGCCATATCGTAAAACGCCAGCGGGCTGTAGAGAGGCCCACATTTCTCCGCCAACAGCAGCGTGTTGGCCCCGCCATCTGCGGAGTTGATGAATTCGACACTGCTTCGGGCAGCTTCGTAGCCACCCAATACACCGAGCGTATCGAGCATCACGCTGTCGTTCTTCGACTGGGCTTTGGCGATCACCCCCACCCCGCCATTCCCGGCATAGGCGAGTGTCGGCTGGGTATCGAATTCGCCGGGAGAGGCTGGGCAGTTGAAAATGGCAATCGCCGGGGCCGGGTTGGAATTCGGTACCGCCCCGCTGTTGGAGTCGGAACTCTTCGACCAGAGCGTGAAGATCTCCTGGCATTCGATATTGGGCAGGATCAGCACGGGCCAGGAAACCGCTCCCTTGGGCCGTGAGTCACCCGAGTTGAAGACGCTCGGGTTGGGATGGGCGTTGCGGAGGCCGGGAATGAACAGTTTCTGCTGATCAAAGGCGATCACGGCCCGGCTGAGTTGGCCGAGATTGGCCAGGCAGGTGGTGCGCCGGCTCGTTTCCCGGGAAGAGAGGAGCGTCGGGACGGCCACTCCCACAGCAGCCAGGCAAACACCGATGATAGTGAGCAGTTCCACCCGCGTGATGCCAGAGCGGTCGCGAGGTGGCTTGCTGGAGGCAGGCCGATTCATGGGGGCTCGGTTCGGGCAAAGGGTATGGCGAGAACAGAGGCTTTTTTCAGGCTGTGCAAGCGTCTTGCTAAAAAAACTTACCCGTTGAGCGAGTGCTCTATCAACCCCCATAAAGCCCTACCGCCTCACAGTCTGCAGATGTTTTTAGGCAAGTCAATCGAGGGTGGGCTTGGGCTGGCGCGGGGAGAGTTTTGGGGGGTTGGAGAGCGAGGCGAGCGCAGCAAAAAACCGCCCGCGGTTGCCCGCGGGCGGTTTCGTTTGTCGCCGGGCCAGATGCCGATAGTCGGTCGGTTACTGGAAGTCAGCTTCAGAGGGGGGAACTGAAGACTGAAATGTGCCTGCCCCCACCAAGGTTTGCATGGCCGAGGGGTTGGTGCCAGAAGCCTGAGAATTTGACGTGATCAGCTGGCAGTACGTCTGCGGGCTAATCGCATCGCTCATGGATACAACGTGCCCATCGCAGAAGGCGACGACAACAACACCGGAGTGGGCAGACGATGGCCTGCCATACATACCATTGGCAGCCGTCAATTTGCTGTTGAACATCGGAGTTGTCAGCGTGGCATCCAAAACACCAAAGCCAGGAATCGGGCCGGCGAGTTGGCCAGGGGCAACCCAAGGGCTGGAATTCGGTCCGAATGACGCCCCCGAAAGAAGGCCGAAAGAGCGAGGGGCAACGTCATAGAAGGCCTGCGGCGTATAGAGCGGTCCAGACTTCTCAGCAAAGAGCAGCGTCATTGTTGCTCCATCGCCCGCGCTGACGAAGTCGATGCTCGTCTTGGACGGTGCATAGCTGCCGCTGCCCAGAGTGTCCATCATCACGCCGTCATTCTTATACTGTTTGTTAGCCACCACGCCGATGCCCATATTGCCGCCGTAGGCAAGTGTGGGCTGGCTGTCGTTCTCTGCGGGAGCCGTGGGGCACTTCAAAATGGCCATCGTTGGTGCCGGATTGCTGGACAAAAGAGCTCCCATTGATCCAGTATTGCTCCACAGGTTGTAGGCGTCTTTGCGTTCCAGGTTTGGTAGCAGTGGCACCGTCCAAGACACTGCTCCAGCAACAATCGCGTCTGCGAGTGTCACGTCTTTGGAAACCGCTGCGCTAGGATGCGGATTCCGCCAGCCGGGGATGAACTGCTTCTGCGAGTCGAAGGCCATCACGGCTTTGGCCAACTGGCCAAGGTTGTTCTGGCATGTATTCCTCCGGCCAGACTCACGGGCCGCTTGAACGGCGGGGAGGAGGAGGCCGACGAGTGTGGCGATGATGCCGATCACGACGAGCAGTTCCACAAGCGTGAAACCGCTGCGACGGGCGCGGCGCGGGGGGGCGAAATGACACATAAAAATCCCCTAAGAGCGATTGGCTCTGGTGAAGGGTGGAAGAACTGAGCGGTACTGCAGATTCGGCGGCCGGACCGCGCCCGAATCCATCGCCGTCTGGTCGGGATGAGTTCACGGCGCGTCCGGCCTGTGCCGTTGCCCCTGCACTTCTATTTTCGGGTGCTGTGGGGGAATTGTCCAGCGCAGGGTGGCTGGCATGCCTCAGATTTTCGCTGCGGTCGATTACCGCGCGGTCGGCCAGCGATCAGTGGGGCACGAACGAATGCCGCACCGTCATCTGCCGCACCTGCCCGCTGGAGGGTTCGTAGCAGCGGATCCGCACCTCGACACCTCGGAGCGGAAAGGGATAGGGAGGGGAGGTTTCGAGTTCGCCGGCAATGTCGGGGACGCCATCGCCGTTGGTGTCGACAGGCACTTCGTCGATCTGGCCGTCGGAATTGTTATCGATGCCATCGGTGCCCTCATCGGCGGTGCCGCTGCTATCCTCGTCGCGGCCATTGGCCTCGTAGTGGGTGCTCCAGGTGTCGTACGTCCGGCGGGTGCCGGCCGACCCGACCAGTTGGCTCTTGGGGTGGCCGTAGCCGGCAAACCGCGGATAGATCTGGCTGCCGGAGAGGAGGCTGTTGGAGAATATGCCCACACCAAGATCGACATAGGCACCCGAGGCGACGGGGCCGCCATTGACGATTGCGGGCGGATAGAGAGGATCCCCCGGCACCAGGGCTGTGTTGCCGTTGGCAGAGAGGGCGACCGGCGCGGCGGGATCGAACACCCGCACATCGAACGAGAGGACATTTATCAGCACAACATCCTCTCCCTTTCGAGCGCTGTTGTTGTCGAAGATCAGGCCGTTGACGGCTGTTCCTGCCAAGTCTTCATAGCTGGTGTTATTGGAGCCGAACTGATGAGCCACGAAGGGAAACGGAAAGGCGGCGGAGGCACCGGTGACATTGTGCATGAACCGATTCTCCCGCCGGGTGAGATCGGCGAGCGTGTTGGGATAGAGCGTGGTGCCCCGTTCCCAACGCACCGACACATCACAGGGGAGGTTGTAGTAGCTAGCCCAGGTGCTGTTGCCGGTGGTCCAAGGAAGGGAGTTGTTCGTACTGGCGCCAGTGCCTTGATAGAACGGATCAGCGCCGACATATCCCATCACCAGCAGTTGCTTGCGGTAGAGCGTGTATGTCGGCGGATTGGTGGCGGGGAGCGTCGGCCGGGCAAACCAGGCCACCTCCGCCACGGAGCTTTCAAAGAGATCGTTTTGGCCGCCGGCAGTTGTGCCCGTCAGCGATGGTGCCCGCCCTACAAATGGCGTGTCGGCCGAGCGCGTGGTGAAAAGGAGCACATCGTCATGGTCGGCAGGGCCAATGGTTGTGGCATCGGAGGCGTCGGCATCTTTGGCCGGTCCCTCAATCAGTTCAAAATAGCCTTCGCCGGCGTCGGGGCCGCGGGGAGGGAGCGTGCGGCAGGTGATGCCGGAGAGATCGCTCCGCAGCCGCCAGGCGGCGGTGCGCAGTTGCGCGTCGGTGGCGAGCACGGCCCGGCTATTGGTGATGGCGGTGCCAAACACCGAAAAGACCCGGGCGATGGCGCCCATCAGGATCAGCGTGGCGGTCATCGCCACCAGCATCTCGATCAATGTCATGCCGCGGCGATTCATTCGATGATCCTCCGCAGGCGCACGCAGTTGAGCACGTTGTAGTCGGCCCCATCCTCAAAGCCGACCGGAATCGAGCGATCGATGATGTAAAAAGCCCGATGGTATTTCACCGAATCGGGATCGTTCTTCACCGATTCCCGCAGCGTGATCCAGACGGCAAAGACGTTTGATCGGGGCGTGACAGTGTTTGCCAGCCTCGTGGCTGTGTAGAGCGAGTGGAGCGGGTTAAGCGTAGTCGGCAGAACGTCCGGCTGGTTTTTGTCGTTGACCGGTTGGGAGCCGGTGCTCATCAGCGAGAGCATTTTTACGAGGCTTTTCGCCGGAGCGGGGGAGGTGCCGGAGAATTGTGCCTCAGTTCTGGTCGGCAAGCCGGTCGATCCACTCATACCCGTGCTGCCGGTCAATGGACCCAGCACAACGGCATTCCAGACTTCGTCTGACATGACTGTGTTGAGATTCACCCGGCCCGGCTCGCGGAACGAGGAAAGCTGGTTGACGGTGGTGAAGTTGGTGTCGATGCCGGTGTTGGCGGAAGTGTTGACCGTCGTGGTGGTGTGGATCTTGGAGAACCGGGTTGGCACATGGACGGTATCGAAGAGAAGGTCGAGCGGCGTGACGGGGATGCCATAGCTGGCCACGGCGGCAGGCAGTGCAGAGTAGTTTTGCAGCATCTCCAGTGGCGTGCCGCGGGGCACGAGCATCAGTTCGGCACTGCTGACAAACGGCCGGTTGGGCCAGGGGAACCAGGCTGTCGCGCCGCTGGTGGCGACGGTGGAGGGGATGGTCACGGTGGCGCCAGTGAGAGTCGGTGACGCAGTGGACGGTTTCCAGAAGAGTGAGCCTGGAGTGCGGGCTGTGCTGGTGGCAGAGAAGGCCGCTGGGGATAGCACGGTTTGTGTCTCGGTGACCGTGACCGAACAGGAATCGACCGTGACCCAGACGGCTGGGGATGTTCCAGTGGCAGAGAGGGCCACGGAGTTCCAGATGGCGGATTGCGCGGCGTTTGAGCTTGTCAGGGCGATCGAGGGAATCGAAAGCCGCTCCAGCAGAACGGTTCCCGAAGTGGCGGTACCGGGCAGGCTCAGGCCGCTGAATGTTCGGGTCGAACCGGTGACCGAGATCGTGGCCGTTCCGGCGGTTGGCGTGGCTGGGATGCCGGTTGTGATCGTCGTGCCGGAGAGGAGCGTGAGCGTGGAATCGGCGGCCAGCTTGGCCTTGGAGTCGCCCGTTTTCGTGGTTTTCACCGATGAGTCGACCACTTCGTTTGCACCGGCGGTGTCGGTGTCGAATCGCACTGTTTGGAGTGTTGTCGAGCCGGTGCTATCAACGATTCGCAGCCGCCAGATTGGGTAGGTCGTACCGCTGACGTCGTTGTAGGCAGCATTGGTGCTGTTGCTTACGTTCGGGCCCGCCTTCTTGCCGAGATCGATCTGATTGAGCGGCCGGCCGCTGGTGCCGCTGACACGCGTGTCGAGACTGATATCGCAGGGTTCGGCGTCGATGATGCCGGCAGGAACGCCAGCGACTGTGGTGGCCGAATACCAACCCGGCGAGATTGCCTTCGCATTCCAAGGCCGATGGAGTGTGATTGCCATGCCCGCTGTACCGCTGGCAGTGTTTCTCCAAGCGAATGCTTCCTGAATCAGGATTTCAGGACGCTCGGTGCCAAATACAACAGCCCTTTCAGTCTCGCTGGTTTGCATGTCGCCATCTGGGGACCAACCGTTGGCGGGGTTGGTGTCGTATTCAAATGGCGTCATCACCGAATCGGCATCGCGGAATTCAACAGCGTTGGCGGCCCACTGGGCCAGCGTGCCGCGATCGGCCCCCGGATTGAGAGCAACCAGCAGCGTGTACAAGTCCTTGAAATAGGCCTGCCGCTGTCTGTAGTAGAGATTGGTGGAAACGGTTGGGGTGTAGGTGCCGCTGTTGGCCGTGCCCGACTCCAGCAGAGCGCGATTGAGATCAAATCGCTCCCCTTTGGCGATTTCGCCGCCGATGATGCCGTCGAGCGGCGTGGCGCCGTAGAGACTGCCGCTCGTCGCAGATCCACTCAGCCAGTTGAAAACTTTTGCTGCTGCGCCAGATGTCGCATCGCCGCCGGCGATCGCCGTGGAATCCCAGCTGTCGGTCGTGACTTTGAACCGAGCCTCTTCGGCGGCTGATCCCAGCATTGTGACAAGCCGCGGGGGCAGGATGTTTGTGTCGCGATCATATGGGCGGAGAACTGGCTCAATTTCGGCTGGCGAGTAGAGATTATCGACGGCTGTCAAGGTGACTATAGTGGCTGCGCCAGTACCGTTTGTCGCCGGATCGTGCAGTAAACCTCCCCTGCCGTCGCGAGTGTCGAGGCAGGTTTCATAAGGGTCGTCGCGGGTCTCAAGATCGTTCAGTGTGTCGCTGCCCCACTCAGGCTTGGCGAACACCAGTTGGGGCACCGGTGCCGTTCCGGTAGTTTTGGTCGATGTTTTCATCCGGCCGTGAAGGTCGGGAGGGGAATTGAAAACCCCCCGTGGAGTTGTGGGAGCAGATGAATATGCCGTACTCCAGTCCAGCGTTTGGGGAAACGTAGCGACAATTGAGTAGTTGGTTTCAGCCGCCCACCATTGCGGCGGGATGCCGTAGCTGGTGCCTGCGGTGGCCGCCGTTCGCCTGTCCGTCAGTTGGCTTGCGGCATCATCCACAAGAGCCTGTCCCGGCCGAGCAAATTGGAAGAAGGCAGTGGTTGATGTCGTCGCTGTAGACCCATACGTAAGGGATCTGGCCAATCCGGTCCAAGGGGTTTTGCTAATGTCGGTGCGTGTAACGTCATACCGTTTCTCCGAGCCATACCGCCCTTCGAGAGAATCAAGTTGCGGAGTGGGGTTCAGGGAAGAACCGCTCGAGTAAATGGAATATCTGCTGCCGGTTGGCCGTTTTCCGACTTCGCGGGCGGTGCTTCCACCCGCTAGCGTAAATGTCGCTGGATCCTCTGTGGGCTGGTAGGTCGCGGTTCCCGTGAAAATCTTGTTTTGTCCGCCGCTGATCTCCGCCGGTCCATAGCCGCTGCCGACAGGAACGCCGGAGGGATTTGGCATGAAACTTGGGAGGTTTGTTGCAAGGCCCCAAGCGTTGATAACCTTTGTCGATGGAAAATAGTTGCTTGTGGTGCTGTTAACAATCCGCGACAGGCTGTCATGCGCATTGACGTTGTACCGGCTGTCAAGGTCGACGATCAGAACCGAGGCTCTAAGCTGCACTGGCCCGCCGTTAGCATCGCTGGCATCGGGAATGCTGAAGTCGAGGAAGACGCCGTCGTTGACACCGTCGTTATCGTTGTCGGCATCATCGGGGATCAGGTCGCCGTCGTAGTCAGTGGTGCCGGTGAGGGCGACGGCATTCGATCCCGAAATGTAGGTGCCCCGTGTCACCAGCGACGAAGATGTGTTGGTTCCGGTGACCTGAGCCAAAAACCGGTTGTGATCGTCAAATCCATCCCAGGCTTCGTTGGAATTGTCGGTGAGTGGGTTCGAGGCCTTGTCGCCAGCGAATTCCCGGCCATTGATAATCACCCGCCCGGCGGTCGGGATTGTGAATGGGCCAGTCTGAAACGGCTTGTCGAGAGCCAGCGCAAAGCTCGTTGTCGGAGCATTGGTCGTTCCGCTGGTCGCTTGCGCCCGGATGATGCGGTGGGAGGTGGCGGCGCGGCCCGGTTGCACGAACGTCAGCACCCGGCCATTGAGATCGGTAGGGGCAAGAGATGCCGTGCCGGTGATTGAACAGATGACGATTGGCCCCGAGATGCTCACGCCCGATGCCGTGGCGCTGATGGTGCCGACGGTGGCGGAGGAGGTGTTGTAGCCATACTTGTCGGCAAGAAGCGATTCAAACACGATTCCGCCGGAGGGCAACGCGGCTCCAGGGGCTGTAGGAGCCTGTCCTCCTCCCCGTAGCGTTTTGAGCATGATCCGATCGAGCAGCTGCGCATGCGGAACACGGGCGTCGTCCCCGCCGGTCACCAGCCGTGCATAGGCCCGGGCCGTTTCCCGGGCCCGGGTGGCCGTGACGAGATAGGCCACGCCAAGCATCAGGAAGAGCGTCAGCATGCTGAGCACAACCAAGAGCAGCACGCCGCGGCGCTGTGCGCACGGCAATCTGGCCCCGCAGGGAGCAGCATTGCGCCGATGTGTTGATTGGCCTGCCATTGGAAAAGCTGCTGTTTCTGGTGGACGGATCACTGGGTGTAGGGGCCCGGAGTTTCGGCTTTGAATGTCTTCTGTGCCATGCCGACGGAATCCGGGTAGATAACGACGGGACAGGCGGGGGGAAATGAGATTACTGCCGTTCCGGTGGAGAGTGTCAGGTAGGCGTAGGCGTCTGTTGGGTTGAACGTGGCAGACAGAGCCTGGTGGAACTGCCCATTGGCAAACAGCACCACGCCAGGCTTCACCACGTCTCGCGGCTTGCGGTCGCCGAGCGCAACGGGGTCAATCACGAGCGTGCTGCCGTTCAAGATCGTGCCGGAAACCTGCAGGAACCCCGGGTCGCGATTGTGAAACACCACGACGGCGATGGTCGAAAGTTTTTCATTGATCCAATAGAAACAGGACATCCGGCCGGTAAATGCCCGGGCCCCGTCCACAAAGCTGTTGGAGGGGAGATCATCCTCGGTCGCTCCCGGGGTTATCAGGACGTCGTCGCGGGATTGTGTGAAGAGACGGAGGACCGGGCCGGCAGCGGTATCGGTGGGGGCGCCGTCGGAGGCGGTGGCAAACACGCCCGTCGACCTCAGCTTTGCGTTGGTGCCAATCGCGTTCCCGCCCCAATCAGTCAGGATTGTCCCGGAGGAAAAGCTCGGATCGACCACCGACAGCCTGGTGCCAGTGGAAATCGTGGTGAGCACATCCCCGCGCAGCAGACCAAAGGTTGCCGCATCGGCGAGGGCATTGGCCGCCAGCACGCTGGCCCGGTCGAGCACCACAGCGCGTGCTGCCTGCGATTTGCCGGCCGGCACCAGAGCCACGACACTTGTCAGACCGATCGCCAAAATGCCGATGGCGATCAGCACCTCCAGCAGTGTGATGCCGCGGCGGTTGGTTGGATGCCCTGCATTGATATTGGAGCGCATGTTCATGTGCCACCTGCCAGCAGGGCTTGGCGGATCCAGGCCTGTGATTCGAGCACAGTCGTGGCGTTTGGAGTGCATTCGGAAGTACGCACGAGGCCCGTCAGCGGATCGATCGCGATCCAGTAGGAATCGGGATACTGCCAGTTGGCGCCGAGCGAATCATCGTTGGTATTCAGCACTCCATACACCTGTCCGGCCCGATCGGCCCGGCCAACAAGCAGGAACACCGGCCCCGTCACCGCATACCGCCCTGCACCGATCACAACCTGCCGCAGGCGGCCGGTGCTGTCAAAGAGAATGCTGGTGGAAATACCGGGCCCGCCGAGTGTGGAAAACGTTTGGTATGTGTTGGCGATGCCGTTTGCCTGCGGTGGACCGAATCCCGACCACGAGAGATCGACCGCCCGTCCGCTGGCCAGCGTGAGCGGCAGGCCGCTCGGCTGTGGCTGCCGGTAGATTTCAAACGTGTGAGGCACGTTCAGCGCGGGCCAGAAAGTGTTGTGAAGCGTCTGCCCCATGTCTTCCTTGCCGTTGAGATTTTCCCGGAGGCGAAACTTGATCGCCGTAGTCGCGATAGGGGCAGTAACCTCGTAGAGCGTGCCGCGGCCATCGAACCGGATCGGGTCGCCTGCCTGAATGCCGACGGGCGTGACGATAGTAGAAATGTCACCAGCGCTCGCCGGAACGGCTGTGGCTGAAGTGCTGATTGGGGCGGTCGCAATCGTCAACGCCGCAGAGGTCGTGTCGCCCCGGTAGGCGTCGGGCACGTCAGCCAGAAAGATGTCGATCGCGGCCAGAGATGTTGTCGTATTCGTGGCCACCAACTTCAGGCCTGACCACTCCTGCCGGCCGATCGCCCGCCCCTGCGCCTTGGAGATAAAGCTCGATACCATCCGTGTTGTTTCGCGGGTGCGCCGCGACTCGGCCGAGGTGGCCAGCGACGGCAGAACGGTCACTGCCAAGAGGCCGAGAATCGTGATCACGACCAACAGTTCCACAAGCGTCATGCCGGCACGGCGGATGGGGAGAGTGCGGCGCATGGCTGGGCTACTTCGTGATCAGATCGTGGTTGGTGACGTTGTCGAGAGAGTCCTGCGCAGGAACTGAATCCGGAGTGCCGACCCCTTTTCCCTGAGCAGAGAAGAGCTGGTTCACACCCAGACCAATCCAGCCGGTCGAAGAAACCGTATCGATTGTGGCTAGACCAAGAAGGCCATCCGGTCCAGAAGAAACAATCAGCGGGATCAGGGCATAGCTGCCGTTGGGATCAGCTTTCTGTGGATCCATCGGATCGGGCGTTGTTGAATTCTGAACCGGGCTTGAAAAGCCGGGAGCCCAGCGCAGAAATGAAATCGGATTTTCCCAGCCGTCCCAGAATTCCGGAGCCCCATCGCCGTCCTTGTCGCCGATTTCAGCACTATGGAATTGCTCCATGATGTCGGGCTGCAACCCCGAGCGGGCGAGGTTCATATAGAGACATTCAGCGCTGTCGAAGAGTGGATTCGATTTCGCCCAAGTCACTGCATTCTTTTTGTAGTCAGCGTACGCAAGCATGGAAGCCGTGGGGACAACGATCGGGCCGGTTGTGGCCCTGGCAGCGTTTAATGCCAGGACCGAGCCGACCACGCCCGATGCGCCATTGTTGAAAATGTCCGCCCATGTATCGGGCATTTCATATGCCATCTGCGTTCGGATTGCAGAAAGCTTTTGTGAGGCGAGGGCTCGGCGGTTCGGGATGTTTTGGGTTAACGTGACTCGCCGCCGGAAATAGCTCTCGTACGTCGGTCCGATCGCCTCGCTGATCTTGCGGATCGTCGTTCGCGTCTTGTCGAACCTGGCCCGCTGGCGGCTCCCGGCGAGTCCCGCCAGCGAGAGGCCGGCGAGGATCGTAACGATCACAAAGACGACCATCAGCTCAACGAGCGTGAAGCCTCGCCGCATCCTTTTTGCCTGCGCTGCGCCCCGATCGGCCGAACGGGCCGATTCAAAGATGGCAGCGGAGCGGGATGGGGAAAAGTTCATGGCGGTCACCAGCGATCAATTGCTGAGGCTGTCGAGATAGTCCTTGCGGGTGCCGGGCCAGAAGTTGGAGAGGTCGTCTTCGTTGCCGTAGATCTCGTCGCGACCGGCCGAGAGGATCTGAAATGTGTCGGCGTTCTGGAATGACGTGCCTAATGGCGGCAAAACCTGGGCAGAGTACGTGTTTATTCCATCGGAGAATGTCGTAGGGCTCCCTGTCGAGCCATAGTAGGGCGAGTTGATGTAGATGTAGGGGCTGTTCGGTTTTCCGGAAGCCGTATAGGCACCGGTCGTCTGATTGACACGCGACATGTCAAAGTCAAAAAGCTTCTTCCGCGAAGTGAGGGGCAGCAGCGGACTGGTGGGGTCTGTGGTGTAGCCGCTCAACCAAACCGTAATGGCATTGAGCGGACTCAATGCGGAAAGCCAGCCGAATTGCGTCGAGGGATTGCTACGGGCAAACAGCCGTGCCACGTGCTTCTGAGCCGGGTTGCCGGATGTGCTTGGGCTCACATCGACGCACGGCGGAAAGCTCCCATACTCATTCTTGTAGTTCATGATCGCCATGTGGAGCAGGTCGATCTCCGACTTGATCGCCGCGTTGCGGGCACTCGTAATCGTGCGCATCACCGCCGGAACGGCAATCGCCGCCAGCACCGAGATGATGATGATCACCACCAGCAGCTCCACCAGCGTGAAGCCCCGGCGGGGCGCTTGAGCGTGTGAGATCCGGCCCGACATGGAAAATCCCCTTTAAGACAGATCGGTGATGAGCTTGATCAACGGCAGGAACAGGGCAATCACGATGAAGCCGACCGCACCGCCGAGGAAAATGATCAGCAGCGGCTCCATCAGGCTCGTAAGACTCTCTGTCAAAACCGCCACCTCCTCGTCGTAGGTGTCGGCCACCTTGTAGAGCATCGTGTCGAGCTCGCCCGACTCCTCCCCCACGTCGACCATGTTCACCACAAGGTCGTCCACCACCGGCAGCTTGTATTTCGTGAGATAGAGCAGGGCGCCGATGCCGGGGCAGAAGATTGTCCAGAAGAGCCAGGCCACCACATTAAACGGCGGTATCGAAAATTCCTTGAGCGGCTTGGCGATCGCATTTCCATCGCGGATCGAATCAGAAACCTTCTGAAACAGCTTCTCGAACATCATGTTGCCCGAGGTTTCCTTGGTGATGTTGAGCGCCTCCAGAATCGGCACGCCCGAGGAGAGGAGCGTGCCGAGCGTGCGGCAGGAACGCGACATGATGTTCTTCTCCACCAGCTGCCCGAAGATCGGCGCCTTGAGCGTGAAGAGATCCCAGCCGAACCGGCCGTAGGGGATCATCTTGATCCCCTTGATGATCATGTTGAAGCCGAAGGGGATCGCCGGGATCAGATACCAGTAGTTCACGACAAAGTTGGAGATGCTGATCAGCGTTTCGGTCATCGGCGGCAGCGTGCTACCGAAATCGTCGAAGATCTTTTTGAACTGCGGAACGATCGTCATCATGATGAAGGAGAGGATGCCGACGGCAACGCTCACCACCACGATCGGGTAGACCATCGCCCCTTTCACCTTCCGCTTGAGCGCCTCGCTCCGCTCCATGAATTCGGAGAGGCGCCGCAGGATCACTTCGAGCGCACCCCCCGCCTCGCCGGCCCGGATCATGTTGCAGTAGAGGCGGTCAAACGCCTTGGGGCTCTTCGACATCGCCTCCGAAAGCGTCGAGCCACCCTCGATCTCATCGCAGGTGTCGAGCAGCGAGTTGCGCAGCCGTCCCGGCTTCTGCATCTGGGCGAGCACCTTCAGGCTGCGCAGGATCGGCAGGCCGGCATCCTGCAGAATGGAGAGCTGACGGGTGAAGAGCGTGAGCTCCTTCCCCTTCACCTTCCCCATCGCGAACGTCCGCCCGGCTTTCTGCTTGTTGCCGGAGGAGGCGGCAGCCTTCGGCTTCTGGGCCTTCAGCTTCGTCACCATGTAGCCCATGGCGCGGATTGTGGCCTGGGCTTCCGCCTCCGTGGGGGCCTCCACGGCATCGCGGATTTCCTTGCCTGTTGCGGCGTCGATCGCTTCGTACTGGAACGTTGGCATGGGAGTCTGGCCCGCTCACGAGCAGGCCCCGGATGGCAGGGGAAAGGGATGAAAACCGGAGATGGGCTACCTGATTAATCGGCCAAGCAGACCACGGGCCGGGAGGAACCGGAAAAAGACTCTGAATAGGATACGTTCGGCAGGGGCATTTGGGTCTGAAAACCGGTGGTTTTTGTGGCGAAAGCGGCCAAACCGCCCCCCCACAGGGCTGCCACGGCAGGCTCAGGCCTCCAGGATCGTTTCACGGATCACCTCCTCGGCAGTGGTTTGCCCGTCAAACACGGCCAGCATGCCAGAATCGCGGAGCGTGACCATCCCATGTTTACGGGCTGTTTCCCGCAGTTCCTCGGTGGAGGCATTGCGAACGATCAGGTCGCGCATCTCGTCGTTCATGATCAGCAGTTCGTAGAGGCCCAGCCGCCCCTTGTAGCCGGTGCGGTTGCACTTGTCACAGCCCTTGCCCCGGTAGAATTTCTTGGTGGCGAGCTGATCGGAGGTGAGCTCCAGATCGGCCACGATATCGGCCCCCGGAATCACCTCCTCGCGGCAGCCGGCACAGATCCGCCGCACCAGCCGCTGCGCCAGGATCGCCTCCACCGTGGCGGTGATCAAAAACGGCTGCACCCCCATGTCGCGCAGCCGCGTCACGGTGGCGGGAGCGTCGTTGGTGTGGAGCGTGCTGAAGACCATGTGGCCGGTGAGCGAGGCCTGAATGGCAATGTCGGCCGTTTCCACGTCGCGGATCTCCCCCACCAGAATCCGGTCGGGATCCTGCCGCAGGATCGCCCGCAGGCAGGCGGCGAACGTGTTGCCGATCGAGGCGTCGATCGGCACCTGCACGATGCCGTCGATGTCGTATTCCACCGGATCTTCGGTCGTGATCAGCTTGTCTTCAACGTCGTTGAGCTCGGAGAGGGCGGAATAGAGCGTGGTGGTTTTTCCCGATCCGGTGGGGCCGGTCACCAGCACGATGCCGTTGGGCCGCTGGATCACCTCGCGGAATTGCCGCAGCATCGCCTGGCCCATTCCCACCTTGTTGAGATCGAGCGACACCACGCCGCGGTCGAGCACCCGCATCACCACGCTCTCGCCAAACAGCGTTGGCAGCACGCTGACGCGCAGATCGACCGGATGCCCGCCGACGTTGAGCTCGATGCGGCCGTCCTGCGGCAGACGCCGCTCCGCGATATCGAGATTCGCCATCACCTTGATGCGCGTCGTGATCGCGAAGGCCAGATGCTTCGGCGGCGGCACCATCTCCTGCAGCACCCCCTCCGACTTGAGCCGGATCCGGAATTCCTGCTCAAAGGGCTCAAAGTGGATGTCGCTGGCACCGTCGCGGATCGCCAGCAGCAGCACCATGTTGAGGAGCTTGCGCACAGGCGCGCTCTCGGCCAGAGCCTCCACGCTTGTGAGATCGGTGGGGCCCTCCCTGGTGGCCGCGGCGGCGGCAAGCGCCAACTCGGAATCGGCTTCCATCGATTCGACGATCGATTCCACGCTCTCGGTGTCGGCCGAATAGTATTTGTCGATCGCCTTCTGGATCTCCGCCTCGGTGGCGACGCAGTTGACGATGTCGTAGCCGAGAAACGTGCGCAGCTCGTCGGCGATCTGGATTTTCTGCGGCTCGGAAGTGGCCACCGTAAGCCGGTTGTCCTGCAGGCTCAGGGGGATCACGCGGTAGAGCTGCGCCATCGGCTCGCTGATGAGCTTCTGCACCTCCGGTGGAATCGCCCGGTCGTAGAGGGTGACGAATGTCGTGCCCCACTGCTCGGCCAACGCTTCGCCGAGCTGATCCTCAGAGAAAAACCCGAGCGACAACCCAACTTTGCCAAGCAATTCTCCCCCCCGCGTCGTCTGCTCCTCGAGCATGGCCGCGAGCTGCCCCTCATCAATGAGGCCGAGATCGATCAGAACCTGTCCAATGCGTTTGAGTGCCATGGTGTGGTGGAGTGCCTGTGGGCTGCTGTCGGGCTGGGAGGGGCGTCAGGGCTATGGACCGGAACCGACTGGACCGGAAAAAAGCGGCGGCTCAATGGCTCGTTTTGGCTTTGCGGGAGATATCTTCCTCGTCGTCGAAAATTCCCGACTTGGCCTTCTCGATCCGCAGTGCCAGATCATCGGGGGCCTGCGACTTGGCCAGCACGTGTTCCTCGGCCACCTTCCCCTCCCGCCAGAGCCTGAAGAGGTGGTCGTCGAGCAACTGCATGCCGAGCTTGGAGCCGGTTTGGATGGCGGAGTTGATGCGGAAGGTTTTGTTTTCCCGGATCAGATTGCCGATGGCGGGAGTGCAGACGAGGATCTCATAGGCCGCCACGCGACCGCCGCCGATCTTGGGGAGCAGGGCCTGCGACACCACCCCAATGATTGCCGTGGAGAGCTGCGTGCGCACCTGCTCCTGCTGGTTGGTGGGGAAGGCGTCGATGATGCGGTTGACCGTGCCCTGGGCCCCGGTGGTGTGGAGCGTGCCGAAGACGACGTGGCCGGTTTCGGCCGCGGAGATCGCCGCCTCGATCGTTTCCAGATCGCGCAACTCGCCGACGAGGATGACGTCTGGATCCTGGCGCAGGGCCCGCCTGAGGGCCTCGGAAAAACTGGTCACGTCGGTGCCGATTTCCCGCTGGTTGACCGTGCTCTTCTTCGACTGGTGGTAAAACTCGATCGGATCTTCGATCGTGATGATGTGGTGGTCGTGGGTTTCGTTGATGTAGTTGATGAGGCTGGCGAGCGTGGTGCTTTTCCCCGAGCCCGTTGGGCCGGTCACCAGAAACAGCCCGCGTGGCCGGCAGGCGAGCTTCTTGCAGATCTCGGGCACGCCGAGCTGCTCCGGCGTCAGCATTTTGTTGGGAATCTGCCGGAGCACCATGGCGATCGTGCCACGCTGCTTGAACACGCTCACTCGGAAGCGGGCCATATCGCCGAACGCGAAGCCGAAGTCGCAGCCCCCCTTTTCCGCCAGCTCTGCCTGGCAGCGTTCTGGCGTGATCGCCTTCATCAGACCGTTGGTGTCGTCGCCGGTGAGCACCTTGGTGGGCTGCGGCCGCATGCCGCCGTCAATGCGGAAGACCGGCGGCAGGCCGGCTGTGATGTGGATATCGCTCACGCCATTCTTCACCGCCGCCGTAAGGAGCTTGTCGATCTGGATGGTGCCGACGGCTGTCTTTGGCATCGCAAAGGCCGCAGCAGGTTCCCCGGGGGTGGCCGCAGCAGCAGCGGTGGGGGCAGCGGCACTGACATCCAACTCCAGCGGAGCGAATTCATCGGCGGCGGGACTCTCCTCGGGGCCGGTGGCAGGCGACAGCATCAGCACTTTGGTGCCGGAGATATCGAGCAGTGCGCCGGCATACCGCCCGAGCGCCGACTGAAACTGAAACTTCTTCGGATCGGCTCCCGGAGGGGTGATCGCCGTCGCCAATCCGATCACATCCTCGGCTGTGACGGGATTGGTTTTCAGTTCGCGGAGCTTGTCGTTGATCCGCAGCATCGGCGGCTTGCCGCCGGAGAGCCGCAGCTCGGTGGCTTGGTTATCGAGCGCCACCTTGAGGAGCTTGTCGATATGGGCGGCGAGCGGGGAGGGGGCGGCCGTGCTCATCTGAATACACCTGCTGGAAGACTGGAACGGGAAGGACAGACGGGCCACGCTCCCAGCCAATTCCGCTGGCAGCGTCTGGAGGCTGGGAGCCTATTTTGCCGAAACCGGGGCACTGCGCACAGGAGAATACCTACCCACCGGGGCGATTCCCGGGGCAGTTGTTCGCGGCTCCTGACAGCCCCCAGCCAACGTCCCCAGAAGCCGCCGGTTCAGTATGCACAAAAACCGGAGAAAAGTCCCGGCTCGGGGGGGAGCCGGCGCTTTTTCGGGCCGGCTAGGACGCATCGCCGGCTGCGGGACGGCACTGGTTTCGTCACTTGACCGCAGCTACTCGGTGCTCGTCGAGCGTTCGCCGATCCCTCCGCCTCGTCCCCCGTCCTGATCGATGTGCGGGGAGGGGCTGCCCGTGCCCCAGGAGCCGGCGTAGGCGGCCAGCGGAGCCAAGGAAGGCGAAGCGCAGCCGACTTTCGAGTGAGCG